>JANOZW010000032.1:0-2861 GCA_031429575.1 Ferruginibacter sp. | reverse complement strand
GTCTATTTTATTAAAATGGTTTAATACTTTTTGATTAATCAATACCTCCGGCTTGGTTTGAGAATTTAATACCAAAATTAATATTGGTTACACATTCTAAACTGCTTTTGTTGAAACTGATTGATCCATTATTTAAGATATCAACGCCACCTGCATCAAGACCAAAACTTTCTCCAACATAAAACCATCTATTTGGTAATACTGCGGCAGGAGGAACATCTCCAATATTATTTTCTAAAGTACTCAATACCATTGAGTAGTTTCCAACTGGTACATTACTGAAAGAATATTGACCAAAACCGTTTACTAAAGATGTATTTATAACTTTTCCTGTAGATAAACTTACCAGTGACATAACTAATCCATTAGGTATAGCTGGTCTGGTGTTTATACCAATACTATCAATACCATTATCTGCATCTAAATCATTCCATACATTTCCAGTAATTCTATTTGTGCAACTATTATGGAAACCTGCATCCACTGAATTATTAATTTCTCCTGCTGTTAGATTTAAACCATTTACTACTCCGCTTACAGGATCACTGTCATTATTATCTGTAGCTCCTGCACCTGTACTATTCGACACTGTAGCCGTTAAACCTGCTGGTGTAGTAAAGCCAATGTTATAAGAACCTGGCGCTAAATTAGCAAAGCTATATGCACCAGTTGCATTTGTGGTTGTAATCAATGTTGAACCATCAGGGTAAGTTAAAGTAACTGTAGCGTTAGGTATTCCCGCTTCACCAGCATCTTGTATTCCATCTCTATCTGAATCATACCATACGAAATCACCTATTTTAGCTGTACCAATTAATGCAATATCAACCGTTAAGTTTCCATTATTATCATCACCATCTATCCCAACTAATGGCTCAGTACCCGCTGTTAAAGTTACTGTAGCACTTCTTACTTCACCTGGTACAGTTGTTATAGTTCCATTATTGTCGTTATCTGTATTATTATCTGGATCACCACCGTTTGTGGTAACAACAGCATAACCTGCAGGAATAGTTGCACCAACAATGTAATTTCCAGGGAATAGATTTCCGAAATTATAAGCACCATTTACAGTTGTAGTAGTTGCAATAGGAGCACCATCTGGTACATTATCATTGTTTGCATCTTCATACAATTTAACTGTAGTACTCACGCCTGGCTCACCAGCTTCTTTTATACCATTGTTATTTTTGTCGTACCACACATTGTTACCAACGTTTACAGGTTGTATTGCTGTTACATTTACAAAAGCCGTATCGCTACAACCGAAAGGTGAAGCAAATACAATAACTCTATAGTTGGTTGTACCAACAGCCGTTGGCGTTACAGTAGGGTTTGGATTTGTTGTACCATTTACATTTATTCCTGCTGCAGGGCTCCATATATATGATAGTGAAGAACCTGGAGTAGCTACTGGAGGTGTACCTGTTGGAGAACCTCCTATTACTACAGAAGAACCCAATAAAATTGTTTTATTCAATCCAGCATCAGCTACAGGATTTTTACTTACGTTTATAAATACGGTTACTTGATCAATTTTTGTACAACCATTTTGGCTTACGGTTAATTGATATGTTGTAGTTATTAATGGTGAAACCAAAATACTTGATTGGTTGGTTCCATTATCAATCGATGTAGGATCACCCGATATAACAATCCAACTGTAAAGTGCACTTGCAGGACCAGAACCATTTAATGTAGTACTAGTACCGCTACAGATATCCGCATCTGGACCAGCATTAGCAAATATAGCTTGCGTGATTACAATTGATCTTACATAAGTTGAAGTACAACCATTTTTCGTAACCGTTAATGTAATATCATATTCACCAGGCACAGACCAAGTTGAAGAAACATTCACACCTGTTGCTGTTGCAGGATTTCCATTCATAAATGTCCAAGAATATACAGAACCTGATCCTGCACCTGTTGCATTGAATACAGCTGTTTCGTTTGCACAAATTTGTGTTTGTCCGTTGATACCAGAATTTAATGGTAAACAATTGTAGAAACCAGCATCTATTGTTTCGTTAACTTGACCTGCTGTTAACACAATTCCTGTAACTACTCCACCTACTGGATCACTATCATTTGCATCAGTAGCTCCAGGAGTTGTTACATTAGAAGGTGATACATTATATCCTGCAGGTGTAGTAAATGCTACACTATACGTACCTGGCGCAAGATTAGGGAAACTATACAAACCATTTGCATCAGTTGTAGTAGTCGTTGTAGTTCCGTTAGGATTAGTCAACGTTACTGTTACTCCTGCAATTCCTGTTTCGGTTACATCTTGAATACCATTAGCATTCACATCACTGAAAACAAAATTACCAATTGAAGCAGTTCCTTTAAATCCGAAATCAACTGTTAGGTTACCATTGTTTCCGTCTCCATCAGTTGTAGGCTCAGTAGTCAATGCTAATGTTATTGCACTGCTTCTTACCTCTCCTGCTACACTTGTATTTGTTCCGTTATTATCGTTGTCTGTATTGTTATCAGGATCTCCACCATTGGTAGTTACCACTGCATAACCTGTAGGAATATTTACGCCTACTATATAATTACCTGCTGCTAAGCCACCGAAATTGTATAGACCATTTGCATCAGTGGTAGTTGTTGCAATTGCTGCACCATCTGCTACGTTATCATTATTTGCATCAAGATATAATCTAACCGTTGCTCCTGCAATACCTGTTTCTGTAGCTTGTTTTGTACCATCGTTATTTTGATCGTACCAAACCACATTACCCAAGTTCATCACATTTGCAGCAAAGAAACCTGCGTCAACTGTATTGTTTACTTGACCGGCTGTTAATACAATTCCTGTAACCGTTCCTCCTATTGGATCACTATCAACT
>JANOZW010000031.1:0-16404 GCA_031429575.1 Ferruginibacter sp. | reverse complement strand
AAGCTCTGCCAATTTTTCTCTTCTAATAATTTCTTGTTCAGATAAATGTTGTGTACTCATAATTGTTTTTAAATTCGGCTGCAAAGGTAAGGCAAAAAGCCTCCCTAAATCCCTCCGAAGGAGGGACTTGAAATGCATTTTGTAAGACTTTAAAGAATCTTACTTATTTAAGCATCACTTTACCTTTTTATGATGTATCGGGTTTTATACATTTTTGTTGGAAGTTTTCATCATTTTGCTTTTATCCTCTTTTAGAAGAAATATATCATTATTTATTTTTTAACAATTAAATTAGTGTAAGTACTTTAATTTTATTGGATGCTACGTTTTTACTTTTTCTTACTTTTTCTTGGAATCAGTTTTCAGTCGTTTTCTCAACCTACAGATATTATTACTGTAAGTAGAAAAAACGGCCGCCATTTAAAATCATTCTTTGCAGGCTCATCTATAACGTTTAAAACAACGAGAGGCAATTATGTAAATGGCATGATTAAAAGTATAAAAAACGATAGCCTGTTTGTAAAAACATATGTAATTGGGCGGTACATGACTGAGTTTGGTTTTACAGTTTTAGATACAGCTAATATTTATTTAACTGGATTTAGTTATAAAGAAATAGCATATATTAAACTGGATACAAAACAAAGTTTTGTTAGAAAAAACCTTGGCGGCCTATTAATTGCGGGAGGTGCTGCTTATACAGTATTAAATGTAATAAATACAGTAGGTAGTAAAGAGCAGATTGCCAATAAAGAGAATTTAAAAAACCTTGGTACAGCAGGCACTGCTATAGGTTTGGGTTTGCTTATCAATAAAATTTTTCCGGCTACAAGATATAGCCGCAAAAGCGATAAGATAAATTATGTGAACATGCAGGTTGTAAAATAGTTTTTTTGTACTTATAGAAGAATAATATTAATTGATTGGCAGGTTGAGTCATTAATAATTTCAGGTAAAATCGTTTTTCTGCGTAAACTCTTTTAACTCTTTTCTCTGCGTTAAATTCTACTCTAAAATTAAATACATTACTTTTATTCTTTGATTTTAACAATTCAACTATTTATTTGGTTATAAAATTGCAATCCCTATTTAAATAAAATTATACATTATGAAAAAATTATTTACTCTTTCACTGATTCTTATAAGTATTACACTCGGCTCTTGCGATGTAATTAACCAAGCAGCAGGTGCGGCTGGAGTTGGTACTGGTATTTCAAATGCCGAAGCAGGCAGTGGCATTAAAGAAGCATTGGCACAAGGTATTGCAAAATCTGTTTTGCAACTAAATACAACAGATGGCTTTTTTAAAGATGCCATTTACAAAGTATTGCTACCACCCGATGCTAAGAAAATAGAAAATACTTTACGCAGTCTAGGTTTTAATAGTATGGTGGATAAAGCCATTTTGCAAATAAACCGTGGTGCAGAAGATGCAGCTGGCTTTGCAAAACCAATTTTTGTAGATGCTATAAAAAGTATGACGCTGAACGATGCTATTGGATTAATAAGAAATGGCGATACGAGTGCCACCCATTTTTTTAGAGAAAAAACAACAGATAAACTAATGGCTGCATTTGCGCCAGTAATAAAATCATCGTTAGATAAAACGGAAGCTACAAAATATTATAGCGAAATGGTAACAAAATACAATAACCTACCTGTAGTATTTAAAAAAGTAAATCCAGATTTAACAGGGTATGTAACTGAACGTGCAACCAATGCACTTTTTAATTTAATAGCAAAAGAAGAAGTAAACATTCGCACAAACTTGGCAGCTCGTACGAGCGATTTACTGAAGAAGGTTTTTGGTGGAGCGTACAAGTAGATTGCCGATTTAAGATTGTCGATTTAAGATTTTTTTAGGTTGCAGGTTCTTTTTGAATTTGCGACCTTTCTTTTTCGAGGGCTATCCTGAGATTTTATCTCAGGATATGAAAAAAATATTTCGAGATTTTATCTCAGGATAAATACCACTCATATATTTCTTTCAAACAATTCTTTTCTTTTCAATAAATTGCTGGCTATAAAAAATTATACATGAAAAAAATATTCTTTCTATCACTTGCCTTTTTTTCCTTAAATGCATTTGCACAAGAAGATGTAGCTGCAAAGTATGGCAATATGATTACGGGTGCAGAGCTGAAAAAACATTTAACCATTATAGCTGGCGACGAATTTGAGGGCAGAGAAACAGGCACAGAAGGCCAACGGAAAGCTGCAGCATACATAGAAAAACAGTTTATGGAAATGGGCTTAAAAAAAGCGAAAGGCTTAAAGACCTACCAACAAATGTATCCATTGTTTCAAGATAGTGTACAATCAGCCTCACTTACAATAAATGGAGTTGCTGCCGAAAAAGGAAAAGATTTTTTAGTGCCACTAGGTACAAATAGTACAGGAAAATTTAAAGCGAGTAAATTAATATTTGCTGGCTATGGTATAGATGATGCAGCATACAATGATTATAGCAATATAAATGTAAAAGGAAAAGTAGTTGTTATCTTTTTGGGAGAACCAAAAAAAGATGGTAAGTATTTTATAGACAATGTTGCTGGTAAAATATCAAGATGGACTTTTCCTGGTATAGAAAATAAATTGATAGCGGCTAAAGGAAGAGGTGCTGTAGGTGTGCTAGTGGTAAACCCAAATATGGAAGAAATGAGCAAGCGTTTGCTGGATAACAACAGTAAGTCGTCTGTGAGTTTTGAAAGTATGCCAGAAGAAAGTATAAAAATGCTAAACTATGCATTGCTCTCTCATGCATTTGCAAAAAAGCTAATGCCAGAAGCATTTGATTCTGCTTTAGTAAAGGCAAAAGCAAAGGATCAATTTTCTGCAAAAGCTACGGACAAAAACATAAAAACAAATTACGCTTTTAGCAAAGCAAGAAATATTATTAATGCAAGCAATGTAGTTGGTATTGTAGAAGGTACAGATAAAAAAGACGAGTACGTTTTTTTGACAGCACATTACGATCACCTTGGCAAGCATGATGGCAAAATTTATTATGGAGCTGATGATGACGGTAGCGGTACCGTAGGTGTTATACAAATGGCTGCTGCTTTTGCAAAAGCAGCAGCTGAAGGTAATCGCCCGAGAAGAACGATAGTTTTTATGACCGTAAGTGGCGAGGAAAAAGGATTGTGGGGTAGTGAGTATTATAGCGATCATCCTATTTATCCATTAGATAAAACCTCGGTGGATTTAAATACAGATATGGTGGGCCGTACAGATACAGAAAGAAAAACGGCAGACACTTTAAATTATGTATATGTAGTAGGGCACGATAAAATAAGCAGCGAAATGCCTATCATAAATGAAGCGGCTAATGCAAAATATACCAACTTGGTATTGGATTATAAATTTGATGACCCGAACGATAAAGAAAGAATTTATTACCGTAGCGATCATTACAACTTTGCACGCAAAGGTGTACCAGTATTGTTTTTTTATGATGGTATGCTAAAAGCAGATTACCATAAACCAACCGATACGGTGGATAAAATAAATTTTGATTTATACGAAAAGCGAGTGCGTATGATTTTTTATACCGCTTGGGAAATAGCCAATAGAGATAAAATGCTCAATAGAGATAAGCCACTGGATGAAGGGACGAGGTAAGAATTTTTAAAAAACGCATCTTTTTTGAGATGCGTTTTTTATATGAGAAAAACTAACTGATGCAATCCCTCCCATTTTCCATAAAAATTTATTTTTTATTTTAATTATGTAATTCTTTTTGCAAGTGCATCTTTTTAGAAAACGCACTTGTATGTTGGTTGCAAAACTTTTTAAAGACGCCCGTTATTTTCAAATACTTTTTCAAAGTATATTTTTAAGCTATGGCATTTTCTTTTTGCATTGGCAAAATGAAGGTTGGCTGTATGTTACTTATTTCATTACAAGCATTGTTACACAATTTTTATGTGAGTTGGCTTTTGGCAAAAACGAACAGTCGTTTTTTGCATCCTTTACAAAAGGCATTCCTTCGGTTCTTATATCTTCTTTTGGATTAAGCTTATTGCTAAAAACAAATCTTTTGTGGGTAGCCATATTTGCTGCATTTGTATCCATTCTATCTAAATATACTATTCGCATAAATGGCAAGCATATTTTTAACCCATCTGCATTGGGTATTGTAGCTGCTATACTACTTACTGGAAAAGCTTGGGTAAGCCCTGGGCAATGGGGTAGTGGTATTGTAATTTTATTTGCGGTGCTATGCCTAGGTTTTATAGTGGTTACAAAAGTACAAAACTTAGTGGCTAGTCTTTCTTTTTTAGGTGTATTTGCAGGGTTGCTTTTTATAAGGCAAATTGTTTACCTCGGTTGGCCAATGGATTATTTTTTACAATCCATAAGCACTGGTAGTTTATTGTTGTTTTCATTTTTTATGATAACTGATCCTAAAACTACGCCCAATCATAGTATGGCAAAAATAATATGGTGTGCAGCCATTGCAGGGGTTGCATTTTATTTAGCCAGTTTTAAGTTTATAAATGCTGCGCCAATATTTGTATTGGTTTTTGCACAGCCGATTGTGCCACTGTTAGATAAATTATTTAAAGGAAAAAACTTTCAATGGTCAAATACTATCAAACATATTTCTATAAACGAGTATTCTATAAAACCATTTTCACATAGTCAATCATCTAATTAATACACTAAAAATAAAAATGATTTACTACATGTGTCAGACACCTCGGATAAGGGCTTTATAAATGAAAGTAATATAATCAGGTGTCAGACACATGCGAACAACTTTTCTCAAAAACGTATAATTAATAAACTTAAAAACAAAACAATGAAAAAGAAATTCCTAATTATTGTAACTGCTATTGCGGTAGCTCCATTGCTATTTTCCTTTTGTGGATTTTATGTAAGCAAGGCAGATGGCACATTGAAAAACAAAACAAGTCAAGTTATTTTGGTAAGAGATGGCAACAAAACATCTATTACCATGTACAACGATTTTAAAGGCGATACCAAAGATTTTGCCATGGTGGTGCCCGTGCCAGTTGTGCTGCGTAAGGATGATATAAAAGTAGTGGATCAAAGTATTTTTCAAAAGCTGAATGATTATAGCGCACCAAGGCTGGTGGAGTATTGGGATGAAAACCCATGTAATAGTTATGAAAATGAAGATAAAATGTCTATGTCAAAAGTTGAAATGTCTGCACCAACTGCTAATGCTTCAGGTGTTATGAGAAAAAAAGATTTAGGCGTAAAAGTAGAAGCCAAATATTTAGTAGGCGAATATGACATTTTAATATTGAGCGCTAAAGAAAGCGGTGGCTTAAAAGAATGGCTTACGAGCAATGGTTATAAAATACCCGAAGGGGCAGAAGAAGTGCTTGACCCATACATAAAAAGCAACCTTAAATTTTTTGTGGTAAAAGTAAATGAAAAAGAAAAAAACAAGTTGAACAATAATTTTCTTCGCCCCATTCAAATAAGTTTTAACTCGCCAAAATTTATGTTGCCAATAAGACTTGGCATGGCAAATGCTGATGGTGACCAAGATTTAATCGTATATGCATTTAGTCGTAAGGGAAGAATAGAATGTACAAATTATAGAAACGAAAATATAGCAACGGATAAAAATATTCCATTATTTGTACAAAAAAACTTTAGTAGTTTTTATAGTAATTTATTTACCCACCAATGGGAGCAAGAAAATAAGAGCGTAGCGTTTTTAGAATATGCTTGGAATGTAACACCCATAAACCTAATGAAATGCGACCCATGTGTAAGCAATCCGCCTACTGCGCAAGATCTTGTGCAAAGTGGTGTGTGGTGGCTTGGTGGAAAAGACTGGAGCGATTATAGCGATGTGGACAATGAAGAAATAGACAATGGTAGTAACAATGTACATTTTACCCGTTTACATTTTAGATACAATAGAAAATCTTTTGCGCAAGATTTATCGTTTCAGGTAACGCCTAACACAGCTACGTTTCAAGCGAGGTATATTATTACACACCCAGCTACCGGCAATTTTGATTGCACAGCAGGTAAAAAATATTTACAAGACCTTAAACAAAGAAGAAAAAAAGAATTGAATGAACTCACTGCATTGACAGGTACTAACATAAACAACTGGCAAGATGATGGATCTGCAAAAAACGATGAAGAAGATGTGGCCGAAGCCCAGTATGCTACATTAATACCACAAATAAATAATGAGGAACAAAAAGAAAAAAATATCCCTACAGGGTTTATTGTATTTGGTGTAGCTATTTTGGCTAGTGCAAGTTTAATAAAATGGAAGGGGATGGTTTAAAATTGCGGAAACTCTACAGTGTCTGACAGCTTTTAAGTGAACTAACAATTCAAAAACTACTTGCAGGTGTCTTACACATCTATCAGAGAGCTCAAATAAAATTTTATAAATTGAAGATTTTTCTGAATGTGTCAGACACCTGCAAGCAATCAACGAAAGCAAGGTCACTTTCATAGGTGTCAGACACAGGGTAGGCTAAAAATATTGAAAGAAACTAAGGTGCTATGGTTTAAAAATGTGGGGTTTTATGGGTAATATAAAACGCATCTTATTTAGGGTGCGTTTTTTGTAAACGTCACAGCGAGGTTTTCGCAATTAGTCACTGTAAATAAAAGAGAACTTGCGGCGAAGCCCCGATGCAGAAAAGAATTATAAAGAATTATGAAACCCTAGTTTAAGCTATAAAAAAAATGGTATTTTGTAAAATTGGTTATTGAGATTTTAATACGAAGTTTATTACACAGCGGGGTTTCGCTACAAAGATGTTTTGTAATGGAAAGTTCATATAGGCGAAAACCCCACTGAGATTGGCATTAAAAACAGCAGCATTGTTATTAAAAACAAGCTGCTGTTTAAGTGTTACCCCCAAGAAACTAAATTATAAATTTATTTGTATTCTTTTTTGTTAATAATAATTATTTTTTAATAATCATTTTACACCACAACAACTAGTCGAAATATTTTTCAATTTCGGTGCGTGAGGACACCAACCGTTTAAAAAAACTACAATCATTTAATTTACAAAAAGTAGAATTCAAGTTATACTAATTCACTAATTATATAGTAGAATAAAATTATCGTATTATATCTATTGAATATACTTGATACCGATGCCGAATTAAATCATCTTTTAGTATTTGATGATAACCATCACCCAAATTTTGATTGAAAGGAGTTTCTCCAATATCTCTTAAATCAATTTCGTTAAATGCTGTTGAAAACGATTTGTCAAGTCCAAATAAGATACCAAAACCATCATTAATATTCCCTTGTGCTGCATCTATACTATTGATCGCTACATTCATTCCAAAAGTGCTGAAGTTAGTGGTGATATGATCACTATCCCAAAATAAAAAACATGGGATATTATCAATTTTAAATGATTTAAAAATTAAAAGAAAGTGCTCTGGATTAGGTATTGTGTTGTTTGGAGCAGACAAAAACTTATTATTTGTGTCATGTTTTTTTCCACTCATTACTCCTGCAATTACGAATTGGTTATTTTTTAATGCATTCTCGATATCTGCATATACTTTTGGCAAAAATTGGCTACTATATCTTAAAATTTCTTGGCTATCAAAGGGAGTGTTAACGACCCCAGCAATTGCCCCTCCAAAACTAGATGATTGAAAGTTTTTTCGTATTACTTTGGTATTATCATAATACTTCTGTGCGACATCTTTTGCCGTTTGAAAACATCGAACACTTTCCTTAGAAAACATACCGTCAACTTCAGCTTGCGATTTATCTGCAAAAACTACTTTTCTAAATAATTCAGTTTTAGAAATAATATTTTTGCTGTAAGCTAAGTTCAATAATTCTTGAAAATTACTTGTTTGATAGTTTTTCCCGTTATGGCTATTAACTGTATTAATCACAGAAAATTGTCCATATTGGAGTGTAACATCCGTTTCTTTTTGCATATTTCTTAAACCATCTGCAAATAATTTAACCTCATTAATAATTTCTGATTTATTATTATTTAAAGCTATTTTGAAAGCATTTTCATCAGACCATAAAGTTCCTCCTCCCCCCACAACAACCCCACCACCATTCACCCCAAACTTATTCTGGTCATAAGTATCCGCAAAGTGAATAATATTTGGCACCATAATATCTTTTACAGCATCTAAGGTTTTAACAACATTAGCAGTTTTTCTAAAAAACTCTGTGCCGCTCTCTTCAATTTTTTGACCAGTGGCAGGGTCTATAATGGTAAACTTTAAACTATCTGGAGTATTGTTCCCTTTAATACCAATAAGCAATCGGCCATGCAGCATTTTTGGGTTGTTACTTTCTAGATCTATTACCCAAAGTGGTCCATGTTTTTGTAGCAAATCATAATACTTATTTGTGTCAACAGATTGGTTGCTACTAAATTCTTTTAAACCAATTTTTGTATTAAAATCTTTTAGTTTATCTAAAGGTATACCGCTTGTAATAAAAGGTATAAACTCAGCACCTATGCCAGTAACAAATTCATTAATGCTATTACTCATTTGCTTCTTCCACATCATCAACATATTGGTAACAGTAGCCCAACAAGCATTGGGAGTTGGCTGTTTTATTAATGCAGCATTAGCAGGGTTCATTAATGATTCTACAGCACCCGGCACCATAAAATCATACTTCAATTTTCCATCCGTAGGTGCTATCTCTACCTTCTCTGTTTTGCCAGTTACAGCATTTGTATTTTCTGCTTTCACCGCCTTGCCTTGCTCAGCAGCTTTTACTGCTGCATCTGTAAGTGTTGGCTTGGTTGCGCTAGCATTTGCTGCATCTAGTTTTTTACTTTCGCCACCATCTATCATTTGCTGTAAGTGAGCATTGGTAAGCTTGTTGGCTTCTTCTTTGGAAATAGCGCCACTACTTTGTGCTTTGTCTATAGCGCCTTGTATTTTATCTGCATTGGCTGTGTTGTGTCCTTGTGTAGCCATATCTTTTGCCATAGATGCAAATGCTTTTGCATTTTCTTGGTTAGATAAATATGTAGCCATGGCATTTTTTTGATTACCCTCAAGGCCTGTTATATCTTTAAAAATATTGTTCTTACCAAGCAAATCATTAAGCCCTGCCAAGCCTGCGCCTGGTGCAGGTGCAGCCGGAGCGTTTTGTATATTTATCATTGGTGGAGCAAAATCTTTAAAGGCCGCTTTCCAATCGGTAGGCGTTGGTGTAGGCACGGTTACTGTACCAATAGCTGTGGGCTCATCTGTTTTAAATTTCTCCCAATCTTGCGAAGTATTGTCTTGCACTTTTTCGCATGAGTCGCATGCACCCATAAGGGCTTCTGCATATATGCCTCGTGTGGGTACGCTTATGCGATATGGGCTTGCGGGCGTAAGTGGTTTGTAGTGGTCAAACAATGAAATTTTATTTTCTTCATTATCATTTCTTACAACAATATATGACCTATCTAATTTTACACCTGCAGCTACAGGAAATATTAATGCATTACCTGCTATACCTATTAATTCATTTTTTACCAAAGATGCTAGACTTCTATTTTCTGCTGGTTCATTTAAATCATTGTACACTTGTATATGAAAACCATCGAGCAATAAATATCTGCGGTCAATATCCAAATTATACCAAAGCACTTTATTGTAATGCTCCAAATTAGCATTAAGGTGTATGATTAGTTCGTTTACAATAAAACGGTCATCTTTACGAGGGTCTTTTTTTTCATTGTTACTTAGTGGTATGTATAAGTCAGTATCTTTTTCTAATAAACTATCATTTGGCCATCCATTATATATGTGCCCATCAAAATGTTGTGTAGCATAACCAATTTTTAAATACTCAACTTTTAAAATAATAAAGTCTTTTAAGTTTTTAGCAAAGCTATTATTGGATTTTATTTTTATGTGGTTTGGAAATTCAATTCTTTTTAAATTGGTAAGGCCTTGAAAAGTTAATTGCATTGTGCGTTCTCCTCCTTTGTATCTATTGCTAGAGGATATATCAATACCCATATTTTCAATACTAACTCCCTTCATTATTTTTTCAAAAACCAAAGGAGCAATATCATTATAGAAAATATCATCCCACTCGGCTATTAATTTTCCTGCAAAATAATAGTTTAGCATTTTAAATACGCCATCTGCGCCAGCGTATCCTAAAATACTGGCATATGCCTCCCACTGTATTTTATCATTAATGCCGTTCTCAAAAAAGTCAAAGCCTGATACAGGTATTGTCATTCCAAAAAAGGATAATGATTTAGGCGAAAAATCTATCACCCGAATACAATTGGCAGGCTGGGTAGTTGCATAATTTGCATCTAGTTTCATAAAAGCATCAAAAATTTCAGATCTTACCAATATTTGCTCAGTAACTGTTTTTGTAGTACTGCCACCAAATAAAAGAGACAAACCTCCTGTAAGTGCTGCCACTGCTGTGCTGCGAGCTGCCGTAGCTAAATCAAACTGCTCAAACCCTACCATTTTTGTAACTATTGGAAAAGATTTTATTCTGTCATATTTTGTTTTAGGCCTTGGTAAATCAACACGAATATTTATCTCTCCTTTTATATTTGAAATTACTTCATCACAATATCTTCCTGCAGGAAAATCCACATTTGCCCAATTACTTCTCACTCTTTCATTGGCATCAAATGCTTTTACCAATGGGTTTTTATTTGTATAATAAGGCAAGTAGGTATTAGATGCTCTGTACAATAAATTATCGGCCAACACATCTCTCCATTTATGAATATTTTCTCTAGAAAAATTGGTCATAATGAGCGGAACAAACATACACTCAGATACCTCTGCCAGTTCTTGATACACGGCATAGTGCCTTAATACTTCAAAATACAACATGGTAAGCGAGTGACAATGATTGTGGTTGGCTACCACTTCTGTAGTGGTAGAAAACTGCTGTCCTTCTGTAACCGCATGTATTACACTTGCATTTAATTCTCTGTATGAACTAGCGCTTTGGGAAATGGTATTTCTTAACACCTCATGAAAGCTTTGTGCAGTTTGCCTAGAGCTATCTTGTGCTGCGCTAGAAGATGATTTTGAGTAACCACCTGAAACACCCAGTACCATACCTACAGGCCCTAAAATAGCTCCAATACCAAACCCTCCTGACATACCACTTGTGCTAGCACTGCTTCTACCTCTTACTTGTTCATTTATGCTACCTTGTAAGTTGTCTATTATTTCTCGGTCGTTTGTTAGTCTAGATGATAAGGTTTCTCCTTGTGCGGTTTGTTGTGTTTCGGTGCCTTGCAATGTTCGGTTCCAATCATACACTACAATTTGTTTTTTTTGCCCTGGGGCGAGTGGAAGTGAGTACAATAAATCTCCTAAAGAATAGCCATCTGCTTTTAGTGCAGATTTATAAGTGAGCAAATGACCATGCGCTACGGTTACCGCTTGATAAATAGATAAATGATCTTCTCCGGCATTGGGAGCATCTTGCCACCTTATTGGGTTGTTATAACTTACTTCTTGTCGTTCAAATTTCCCGCCATCTACCAATTCAAATGTAGCACCCATAAAACCCTCTTGGTTTATATCTGCATCACCACTAGTTTTTTGCAAAGTATAATTTGCAACATGTGGGTCAGATGTGCGCACAATAGCGTAGTAGGTGCTTTCACTTAATGTCCTATTAGGTGTGGTAAGATTTACACAACTACCGCCTCCCAAATCTTGCGAAAATTTATCAGAACCTATTAATTCTTCATGCCCTGGTAGTCTTGGGGTTTTGCTTGATGTGCTGTGACAGTCGCAGTTGTCGTCTGTATGGCTTGCATCTTTACACCCACTGGCATCTACCAATAAATATAGAAATTCGTTAGATATGGTTTGCAATATGGCTTTGTGTGCTTCATCATTATGTAACGTAATATCTACAGGGCTATTAGGTGCTAAAGATACGATGGCTTGTGCTACTTCATAATTGCCCAATGGATATCGCATGCTAAAACTGCCAGTAATATCTGAAGTAGCCATGCCTACTACCTTCCAAACAACATCTTCTTTTTTTACTTTGGCTTGTATAATGATGGTAAGATCTTTTAAACTGCACTTTCCGGTAGCATCTACTACCTTACCTTTTAGTGTGAGCTTAGTGTTTTGTACATCATTTTTATTTACTGTATTTAAATTATTTATTTTAAAGAAAGGTACTTCTATTTTTAATGCACTCAGCTGTGCATCATCTGCACTAAATTTTTGTGACCATATAACAGCCCCATCAAACAATTTTAAAGAAACAATTACTTGCTTTGTATTGTTTGCATTTATAGTAAGATTATTGTTTTTATGAAAATCAAACGCTGCTGTATTATTTGGCATTTCTGTTTCGGTAAAATTGTTCCATTTGTATTTTTGAGAAATAGTTTTTATTTTTTCGTTTTCATTAATATCAGCTTCTACAAACAAATCGTAGCCTGTAAGATTTGTAAAAATTACTTTATCATCTGTAATAAATTTTACATTGCCTTTTATGGCTACAGGTTTTATTTCTGGTATGTCTATAGGAAAGTTTAATAATGCATCAAACTGTTTTGGTATTATTTTTATTAAAAATTCATACACCAAACCATTGAATTGTATTTCATCATTTTCAACTGCTCCTTTAAATTTATCTTGCAAAATATCAAAGTCAAGTATGGCAAGCTCCGCTTCATTTTTACTATTTATTTTTATACAATTGGTAAGAAAAACAATAAGCTCTTTGTGCGTAATAGTAATATCGTTACGAGATTTTATTATTTCTTGTAAAACATCATTATTGAGTAGTACCAAATTATTTTCTAAATACTTTTTATAAGCTTCATCAGAATTGGCTTTCTTATTTTGTGGCACACCTGCTATGTTGTTATTAAAATTTTGCTCAGGAGCTATTATACTTATATCACCCGTTGCAAGTATTAGTGGTAGTGCTGAAAAGCTATTGTTGTATTCATTATTTACTTTGGTAGTAACTTTTACAGACAAGTAATCAAAAAAACTAAAAACAGATCTTCTTATACTTGCACTTTTAAAAACTTGTGCATAATATTTTAAATACAATTCGTATTTTTTTCCTGTAATAATATCTACTTTAATGTTTTTGCTGTATGTAGTATCTTTTATAGATAACTGAAATGCTAGTATTTCATTTTTAAAAAACTTCTTTTCAATATCAGCTTGTTCGCCTCTATCTATTAAGTTATAGGTAAGCAATTCAAATGCCATTTGTAGGTTAGCTAACTCAGGGAATTCAGATACTATCTTCTCCGCATCTCCCAAGTATTGTATATTTTTTTGTAAATGAAGCATGGTATTTATTTTTAGATTTTTTAAATTGGATACAAATTAATTGATACGTTTTGTGGGGATACGAACAGATGTGGAGATTGTTTTAGATATAATTATGTTTTTTATTTTTAAATATTTTTATGGTTATAATGAATCAACTGCTTGCATATTTTTTCAAAAAACTATAGCAACAACACTTCTTGTATGTGAACCAGTTTGCCCTCATAATAAAGATGCACCAGTAATTTTTTTATTGTAATATTTGTAAAGTCTGCTTTTTGGATTATTGTATTATTAACCGATTTGCTATCAAAACTTATATCAGGATAAACAACATTTTGTTCCACATCGGTTATTTTCAATATGTAGTTACCTATTTCTAATTCATTTAAATTAAAAATATATGCGGAACCTTCATTTTTCTGTACACTTATAATACCATACTTATATAATTCTAAGGAATCACCTTTATCTATAGCCGAATAGATAGATGGGGTTTTATCTGTTGCACGTCCGACAAGCGAATTTCTTAATACTACACCACCTTCGCATGGGCCAATAACTCCATTAAATGTATTGCGTTCGTACGTGTTAAATCCATCTGTTAAAACAATTTCGTTGCCTGCACGAAAAGAAACTTTTGTAACATCGCCACCTGCTATTATACCATTGCCTGTTATTCTATTACTCGCTGTATAATATTTTTCGCCAGCTACATTGCCCACTGTGTAATCAATATCACAGGTTGTAAACAAAGTGGTTTCCCATACACCATGCCCAAAAGTGCCTGCTCTAATTTTACCACTTCCTGCATGTATGGCTAAGTCGTATACTGGTATTCTTGGTAACTCATTATAGTAAGGTGTCCAATCTGCACTAGAACTTGCTTGATAAAATACACCCAAATCAGTACCGATATATGCGTTGTTTAGATTATCTGTTACAATACAATTTACTTTTACCTCAGCAGGTAAAGTACCGCTAATATTTTGCCAATTACTTCCTGCATCCATGCTATAAAATACTTTTCTACCGCTCGTATATCCACCAATGGTTACATATACTAAATCGCTGTTTGTGGGGCATACATTTACATCTGTAAATTGACCTGTAGCAGTAAAGCCGGGATTAACAGTTAAATCTGTGCTCCAATTTGCACCTCCATTATCTGTTCGATAAAGCATACTAGTGCTCATAGCATAAACCCTGTTTCCATTAATAGGCGCCATTGCTATGCTTTGATTTGTTCCTCCAACTATTTTAAAAGAATCAGTCCAGTTTAATCCATTGTTGATACTTTTGTAAACGCCACCAAAATTTCCAACATACACCGTATTGGTGTTTACTGGATCCGCAATAATTACAGGATAAAAACCAGTACTAAAAGGTACGGTTATCCCTCCAATATTTGTGCCGGCACTATTAAAACGAACTAAGCTATTATTTACACTAGCATACATTCCAACTGCTGCACTGTTTCCAAAGCTACAATCAAATCCATCAGCGCCTGTAATGTGTGTAAAATCACCTGCATCTTTTTTATATTTTACACCATTGTCTTGACAACCCGCCATTACCTTATTTACATCATAAGCAGCTCCTGCCATATGATTAAATGTAGTTGCATGTATATTGCTAATGTCTGTCCAGTTTGTACCATTATTTGTTGTACGATAAACGCCCCCATCTGTAGTTGCATAAAAAGTATTTGTTAATGGGCTAAAAGCCAAATCTTGTATATCGGGGTGAATATAATTTGCGGAAGGAATAGCATTTTGATTACCCTCATCATATCGTGTAACATTGGTCATTGTAGTTCCTCCATTTACACTTTGCCATATTATTTTACCACCTACTATTATATGTTCAGCATTATTATTATCAACCGCTATTGCTAAGTCATAACCACTTTGGTCTCCCGCATCGTTTGCAGTAACAACACCGTTACTAGCATCACAAAGTACATTTGGTGTGGTGCATCGTGTGCTAAAACTATTTTGGGTTCCTTTAGTGCTGCTTCGAAAAATACCACCAAAACTATTATTTGAAGTATAAGGTCCTGCTAGCAAATAAACATAGTTACTATTATTGGGGCTTACACCAATCTCTATTCTAGAACCACCTACAAATGTTTGTTGGTTTGCAGGAAAAGTTACCCCATTATCTGTACTTAAATAAAATCTACTAATACCACTTGCATATACATTATTCGCATTACTAGGATCAAACTCAATATCGTATATAACAGTACTAAAAATTATTTGTGTCCAATTGATACCTCCATCCGTACTTCTAAATAAACCATTGCGACAAGCTGCCATCAAAATATTATGATTGGTTGGGTGTACTACAATTTTATACCCATTAAAAATATTTAACGCTCTATTATCATTAAAATTTGTTTTAAACCAATTATACCCTCCATCATACGTTACCCAAATACCTGCACTATTATTTGATGGTATTCCATTAGCACTACCGCCCCCATTTGCATCACCAGTTATTACCCAAATACGGTTAGCATCTTGCTGGCTTACTGCTATACTTCCTACGCTACTAATGGGAAAGTAAAAAGTAAGTATGTCCCAAGTTAAGCCATTGTTTGTGCTCTTCCAAAGGCCACCATTGGGTGCTGCTGCAAATAAAATATTGGGATCTGTTGGGTGAAAAACAATTTCATCTATACGACTTAATCCTCTATAAAAGCCACCTTGGTATGCATTTGTCCATGGGCCAATAAAACTCCAAGGTGCATCACTACCACTTCTCAATGCAGCGTTTGATTGTTCTCTTGATTTTAATATTTCAAAAGCTTTAGTAGTGTTATAATTTACATCTGCTGGTTCTCCATTATCGTTAAGGCGAGTTGCATAGTATTGTTCCCATCTTTTCCAATGTAAATATTCACTTTCAAACTCTTCGTTTGTTTCATCGTTTTTTGATGCTACTATGTCTTTTTTTTCTTCGGCAAAGTGCGTTTCTACTATTGCCATAATATCTTTAAACTTTTTAACTCCCGTAAGTTTTTCTTTTAATACTATCTCGGCTTTTTGAGCATGTACAGAAGTAAAGAAGCTTAAAGCAATTACTATAAATATATTTTTCATTGTATTCTTTTTATTTTCGTATTTTATATTTCTT
>JANOZW010000030.1:0-1904 GCA_031429575.1 Ferruginibacter sp. | reverse complement strand
ACAAAGCCAGTATTACATAAGGTATTATTTTTTTTATTATAGTAAAATTAATTTTATATTTAAGAAGATATAAATGATATATTGTAGTAATGACAAATCCTGGAATAAAAAACATGGAAAAACCAACTAATGCTATTTCAAAAGTATCTACTCCATTGCCAAAAGCAAATAAGGAAACCATGGAATATACACTCCAAAATATTAATTGAATAACTAAAAATCTTTTTTTTGTAAAGAATAGTTTCAAAATTCTTTTTTTAATTTACCGCTCTTAATATTAATTTATTTCCAAAATCTTGCATGGCTGTTTCTTCCATACTGTTACCAGGCATGGTTATAAACATAATTAAAGCTTTTTTATCTTTTTTATTAATAATTAAAACACTAGAATGCCCAAAAGTAGCACCTGAATGTACAAGAGCATATAAATTATTAGAGGAAAGAGGCAAAAAATCCCAAGCTAACCCTGTTTCTATTTGTCCCCCTCCCGCATCATTACCAGCGTATTGTATAAGTGCACATTCTTTCATTGCATTTACCAATCCCGTATTTGCTGTGTAATTTATATATGATTTCGCAAAATTTAGCATATCCCTAGTAGTAGATTTTAAACTGCCAGCTCCATTTAAAGCTTTAAATTTAATATTAGGCTGTAATGTTTTGCCAAGGTATGGGTAAGCCATATTTTGAGCCTCATTTAAAGCAAGTGTTACTCTAGTATTATTCATATTTAGTGGAGTAGTAATTTTTTCATTTATAATGGTTTCATAACTTTTATTATTTTGCCTTTCCAAAATAGTACCCATTAATCCAAAACCAATATTGGAATAATCATACAATGTGCCAGGTGTTGAATTTAATTGCACTGTTTTTAAATAATTATAAAACTTGTTACTATCATAGTTAGCATAGGCATTAGGTATGTTAGCACTTAGTATAATTTCCATTGGATCTCTATCAAATCCGGAACTATGTGTAAGTAAATTTTTAAAACAAACTTCTACAGTATTTTTTTGTATAGTTGGGATAAAATTAGGTATGTAATTTTTTATTTTTGTATTTAATGAAAGATTATTTTCTTTTAGCCACATACTTGTAGCAATGGCTGTAAATACTTTGCTTATAGATCCCATTTCGTAAAAAGTGTTTTCATTGGGTGCTGTATTGTTACCCAATATAGTTTCACCATAGCCATAAGTATGTAGCGTCTCATTTTCAAATATTCCAAAAGAAATACTAACTGCATTCATCTTACTTTTATAATCTTGGTATAATTGGTGTACATCTTTATCTAGCTGAGAAACAAGCGGATTGTTAAAAGTTTCAGTTGGTGATATAGTTGATATCTCTTTTTTGCAAGAAATAAAACAACAAATAATGATTAAAGAAATTAATATCTTTTTCATAATGTATAAATTTAGTTTCAAAAATTAATAATAAAGTAAAGTAAATGCAGTATAAATTACCATAGATATAATTTGTGATTAAATGGCTATAATTGTGTTGAACTGGCATTTTTAGTTATTATAAATTTAAAAGTGCCCTTGCCTTGGTGCGTGTCTCACGCAACATTCGCTTAAATGAAATGTTATGTGTTAAAATCTCGTTACTTTTTATTTAAGTTTGATGATATTAGCGAACGTTTCGTGGGGACACGAACTGAGGCTTAGGTGCAGAAGGTTTTACAACTTTTATTTTTAAACTACCTTTAATTATTCAGTTTTTTGCGTATAATCCTAATCTCACTCCCGAGATTTCCCGCCTTGGTGCGTGTCTCACGCAACATTCGCTAAAATGAAATGTTATGTTTTAAAATCTCGTTACTTTTTGGTTAAGTTTGATGATATTAGCGAACGTTTCGTGGGGACACGAACCGGGGCGTAAACTGGTGGTAAGGCAGGTTT
>JANOZW010000029.1:0-5449 GCA_031429575.1 Ferruginibacter sp. | reverse complement strand
AAGAACTGCTGTGTTGTATCCGACTTACAGCCACTGTTGGTTGTAACAGTTAGTTTTACTGTTTTATTACCTACAGTAGCAAATGCGTGCAATGGATTTTTATGAGCAAGCGTAGCACCTGCATAAATAGGTGTACCATCGCCAAAATCCCATTCCCAATAAACGATGCTTCCACCTACTACAGAACTCGTATCAGTAAATTGTGCAAAAGCATCTGCCAAGCAAGCTTCTGGGTTTATGAAACCCGCTTTAGGTTTGCTGTTTATAACTACTGCTGGCGTGGTTGCCAACAAACTTTCACAACCATTGTCTGAAACCACTTTAAAGCTGACAGGTTTTACGCCAGCAGTTGCATATGTTATGGTAAATGGATTTCCATCTGTTCTTATCTGTGTACCAGTACCATTTCCATAATTCCATACCCACGATACTACAGAACCTGTAGGAGTAATATTCTGGCTAGGTGTAAATGTAATGGCTTGTTGTGCACAATATGGTGATGAAATAGCATAGCTAGCCGTAGGCTGCGGGTGTACGATAACTTGTGCACTGCCTATTTGTGCATTTACACAATTGGCAGCACTAGACTCTTCTACGCTTACCAATGTATATACGTACGTACCAGCAGTGGTGGTAGGAACGGTTAATGTAAGAGAATTTCCAAAGCTAGTAAGAGGCGTAGTTTGTACAGCACCTGTAATACCATTGGTTGTAATGGTATACTTAAATCTATATGGTGCTAACCCGCCTGTAGCTGTAAAAGTAATGGTTGGAAGCGTAGTACTATTTTGGCATACAGTAGGCACGCTAGTAGCTATTGTAGCGGTTGCTAATTCTTTTACGGTTACTACAGCTGTAGGTGCATTAGTAGTATATGTTTTGGTACAACCTGTAGCATTATCTTTTACAGAAGTAATAAGATATGTGTAAACACCAAAAGCAGTAGTAGGCTGGTTTATAACTACATTATTACCCGTTAATGCTGGTTGTGCTACAGGAGTGCCGCCATTTGTAGATATGGTATAATTAAATACATACACAGCACCTGCTCCACCAGTTGCATTTGCGCCTATAAAAGTTATCGGTTGTATGCCAGTGTTTTGGCAAACTGTAATAGCATTTGTACCTGCTACATTAATAGTAGCGGTAGGTATTGGATTTATAATTACTGTAGCTGTTTGCCCAGTTATTGGTGAAGTACAGTTGATGGTACCAGTATTTTTTACGCTATCTAACGTATAAATAAAAGTACCTGTAAGTAACATTGACGCTGTTATCGTTGTGGTAAATGAACCAACTGCGGAACTAACCGATTGTGCAGCTCCACCATTTATATGATAATAAAATGTAAATGGTGCTACACCATTAGCGGCAGTAAAAGTAATAGTAGGAGCAGTTGCATCTTTACATACGGTTGTAGTACCTAAAATGGTAGCGGTAGAAGTAGCTTGCATCAATACGGTTGCAGTAGGCTCATTCGGCGCTACATAATTTCTTATACAAGTACTACTACTTGCATCTTGTATGTTAGAAATTTTATAAACATAATTTCCTACAACAGTAGATACCGTTAAAACTTTAGTATCTAACCCAGGGTCAGATACCACAGTAGGTTGTACCACTCCATTAATAGAATATGTAAACGTGTAAGGCCTCGTACCACCTGCACCTGTAAGGGTGATAGATTGTGCACCTGCCACTTGGCATGCAGTAGTACCACCCGAAATGCTAGCACTAGGTATCGGATTTATAGTAACAGTGGCGGTAGCGTTTGGTACTGTAGTTACACAAGAGGTAGCATTTGTACTATTTGTTGTAACACTGTTTAATGTATAAATATAAATAGCATTTGTAGTAACTGGTACTGTTAAAGTAGCTGTGTTGGAAGCTGTGGTAGTGGTAATATTTTGAGCAATACCAGCCACTCCATTGGTAGTAATGGTATAATTAAATGTATATGTAAGAGGTTGTGCATTGCCACTATTTCCTGTAAATGTTATTGTTGGTTGAGTTCCATTTACACACTCTGCTGCATCATTAGTAGCAATAGTAGCGGTAGGGTTATCTTGTACAAAAACGGTAGCAGTAGTAGTGGCACCCGCTGTTAATGTTTTTGAACAACCAGTACCGTTATCTTTTACAGAAATGACATCATACTTAAATGTACCAATTGTAGTTGTGGGTACAGTAATGATGGCAATACCTGCTGCATTAGAATTAATGGTTTGTGATGCACCAGCAACTCCATTTACGGTTGGTATATACGTAAACTGATAAATCGTTGTAGGGGTGGCGCCTCCTGTAGCTGTAAAAGTTACAACTGGGGCTGGTGCACTATTTTTACAAACGTTGGTGGTGCCAGCTAAAGTTGCAGTTGGGAGTGGGTTTACGGTAATGGTTGCTTCTTGGTTATTAATAGGTACAGTGCAAAAAGCCGGGTTTGCGTTTTTTACATTTGTTAAGACAAACCTGTAAACACCCGCAGTAGTAGTTGGAACTTGTATGGTTTTTGTTGGTAAACCAGGGTCTGAATCAATATTTACAGGAATTCCTGCAACGCCATTTGTATAAGGTGTGTAGGTAAATGTGTAGGGTAGCACACCATTTACACCTGTAAAAGTAATGGGAAGCGTACTACCTGCTATTGCACTCTGGCATAGTGTAGCTATTCCTGCTATGCTAGCTTTTACAGTATCAGGAATAATAATTGTTTTAAAAGCAGTATTACTGAAACAACCGGGAGTAGTAATATTTGTAAATGTTACCTGATAAGAACCAGGTCTTGAATACTTATGAATTGGGTTCCTAAGTATAGAAGAATCTTCACCTGGTGGGCAGTAAGGATCTCCAAAAAACCATTTAAATTTATATGTAGGGTAAAAAGTTGGAATGGGCCCTTGAGCAGTGGTTTCAGTGAATCTAACTGTATCCGCAGAACAACCCGGGGTATTATTATCAAAACTTGGCACTGGTGGAGGCGCTACTATAAAATCAAAACTAAATTCAACATCATTACCAGATACACAGCCTTCATTTACAGATGTTCTATAACCTGTAACGGTAAGTGTATAAGTGCCAGGTGTATTTATTGTATAATTAGTTGGTGGCTGAATTGAATACCAAGCTACAGGCTTGCCATTTCTTACTCTTAAAGAATCTGGTCTCACTCTCATTCCTGCATTAGGAGCTACATACAAACTATCACCTAGTATTCTTATAGGAAAGTTATTTGGAACAAAAGCAGCAGGTGCATTTACATTCCATTTCATAGAATCATAGCGTATGGCAGAGGTTATACCACTAATGATATTTGTGGTAGAGTCAGGCAAAAAGATTTTGAATACAACAGGAGAATTTGTACAAGCAGAATTTGCATTTATTATACTAAACAGATTCTGGAATTCTAAATTTTTGTTTAAGTCTTTAATATTTGTGCCTGCATTATAGCCATAAGATTCTACATTTCCATATCCATATGCTATTGCAATAAATCCTGAATCCGAAAGAATACGATGGGTTGGATTTGCCGCAGTAGTAGTAGCAGTTAAATTAATTCTAGCATACTTATAATTTGTTGTACCTACAGGTGTAAAACTAGCTGCCGGTACTATTGCCCCATCTAAAATTAAACTACTGAGCGCTGTACCTTGATCTTTAATGATTACATTTAAATAGTGATTGGTAATATTTGTATTTGGTGGAGTAAGCGCTTGATGTGCAGATACAAATGATATATCATTCAAAGTTTGTTCAACAGAATTAATAAGTATCATTTCAGGGTCACTATTTACACCATCGCAGTTTTGGGTTATAATATATTGAAAAACCGCAATACCTTCGGTTGAAGATATTTGTTGAGTAGTGCTAGCACTCAATTCGTAAAAAGAATTGTTAATTAAAGTTCCAACCGCAAGTACTGAGCCATTTACAGTAACAGGTGCTGTAGGATTACTTACGTATATTCTTATGATATCACGGTTTTTTAAAATAAAAGGAACTGTAATATAATTCTTTCCCCAAGAAGATTTAGGGGTTAGTTGTTGAAATAAATTATCGCCTGATCCGGCTGTTGCGCATCCTATTGCACTTCTTGTTGTTGATCCAATAACGACAATTGGTTTACAATCAGAAGTACCATTTGCAATAGAAACAACTTTAGTGCCCGATAACTCATTAAATGATTGGTATTGATAAACATCACCTCTATTTAGGTTTATTTGAAAAGGAACATTTGCAGGGTGGCTATTGGAAATATCTGCATTGATGGGCGTTATTTCAACAGTGGAATTATTTTCTACACCAACAATTACAAATTGACATCGCTCAACTCCCGCAGTATTACCTTGGGGTACATAAGAAGAAACAACGTATTCTTTACCCAATACATTAGTAGGCAATAATAAAGTAGAACCAGAAACGGCTGCATTCAAAATATGTGCATATGCAGCTACCGGTTTTAATGCAACAATATGAATACCCTTATTAACTTCCACTACATTGTTACTACCAATATAACAAGTTGCATTTGATGGTAAAGTTGCGTTCCCAACTCTTACAATTGTTGTTTGATTAGCTACCACCGAAAAAGGTATAGTGTTTCCATTAAATTCTACAGTGCCAGTTGTTGTTTGATCTGAGGTAATATATATGGCAAGCCGAGATACAGTACCAGCATTGTGAGCAGGGTAAGCAAACCAAAAATCTTTCCCTTTATTGGAAAAATCTTGTGCAAAACTAGCAGTCGAAAACAGTGATAATATAACTAAAAAGAGTAAATTTTTTCTCATATGCTCAGAGGTATGTATGTATTATATATTGAGAGTTGTTTATAAAACTAAAGCCCAATTTACAAAAAGTTTTGATGTTACATTAATAAAAAGGTTTAAAGGGATAAATTCTTAATAAATAGTTTCAAGTTAAAACAAATAAAATAGCTCACAAAAACATCAAAAAATAAACCTTAGCACAATAATTATTACCAATTATCTGTTATAGCTTTTTTGAAAAATCAGGAATTAGAAAATAATAAAAGCCAATATGTCATAAAATCCACCTTTCTTAATTCGCACATTAAAGCCATTTATTTAACCCCTAAAGTATTGGTTACTCATCCCACCTAAACTTAAGAATACTCGAAAATTTGGAAATAAACACTAGTTCATAGTATATAAAAAAATAATTCAATTATATAAACAAAGTTTTATATTATATAAACTTCATTATTTACTCACAATCAATTTATTATTTTATTTTAAATAAATTTTATATATTTACAGAAATTTTTTCTTATTTTTTGAATTAAAGTTTATAATTTATGATCAATTAACTAATTAAAATTATTATTTAAATCACATAAAATATTTACAAAGATTAATTTAAAATTAAATTTATATACTCATTATTTTAGCTATAAATATGGATAATTATTATAACTAAAAATATAAAAATA
>JANOZW010000028.1:0-1629 GCA_031429575.1 Ferruginibacter sp. | reverse complement strand
GAGTTCGATAATTTGCAAAAGAGTTTACTTTTTTATAAACATATGCTGCATTAAAATAAAGCTCACTACCATTGTCTCCAATAGGAGCTCCTGCATTTATCAAGAACTTTGCTGCTGTTGTTTTTGGTGAACCATTTATATTTCCACCGTCAGGATTTTTAGCTAAATATGCTTGTACTTCTGCTAATGGAACACCAAATCCTAGATTAGGGTCTGCATCTGCTTTTGCATCTACAATGCCAGGACGATTAGCCAATTGCGTTTGAGAAAAATTCATTGTATAATTTACAAAACCTTTACTTCCAAAATTTGCACCATTATTTATAGATACTCCAAGCATTTCGCCATCACCTTTAGAAGTAATACCAGCATTAATAGTAGCTGTACCATATTCATACTTATCTTTTAAAACAATGTTCATTACACCCGCAATGGCATCAGAACCATATTGTGCAGAAGCACCATCTCTCAAAATCTCTACTCTTTTAATAGCATCTTGTGGTATAGCAGAAATATCCGCACCAGTTTCCCCACGACCCGGAGAGGTTTGTATATAAACCAATGAAGACATATTTTTTCTTTTTCCATTTATCAAAATCAACGTACGACTTGGCCCCATGTTTCTAATTTCATATGGGTCTAATAAAGAAGTAGCATCATTTACTGGCGTCTGTACTGTATTAAAAGATGGTACTCTATATTGTAGTGCTTTATCAAAGGTTAATTGCCCAGTTGACTTTAATGATTTTGCATCAAAATTATCTACAGGCAATGGAGAATTACCTGAGGAACGTGGCAATGAACGAGTACCTACAACCAAAATCTCATCTAATTTATCATTTGATGCAGTCAAAACCACATCTAAGGTTTTATCCTCACCTGCGGCAATGGTTATTGTTTCTACTACTGGTGTAAAGCCTGTTTCTGAAAAAGTAATTTTATAAGTACCTGCTGCTAAAGCAAGGCTGTATTTACCTTCACTATTGGTAGTAGTACCCTTGCTAGATGGTCTTGCCGTTACACTTACACTTGCTTGTGCTGTACCATCTCCAGTAACTGTACCAGATAATTTTTGCGCCAATACATTTGTACTATTTAATAGCACAAAACTTAGCATTGATAGACATAATAATTTTTTCATAAAATTTATTTCTTTGAGGAATAGTGTTAATGTTCTGCTAATATACCGTTTTAAAATGGGCTGTCCTATTTTCAGATTATTTGATTTTCCGCTTTTCAAACCCACAATTCATGAATGATTTTATAATTAAAATTCTCTTAAACCCAATATTAGAGCGGATTTGTATGTATTATTATCTTTTCGTTAATTTAAATTTATTATCCTTTTCAAACTATTATCTACAAATGGGTATTTTCTAATAAAAGGTAAATTTTACATTTTCATTACAATCCAGTGGTTTTATTGCTTTTTTAGTTATTTTATTCAAAAAACACTTTTAAAAAAATAATAAAATCTCTATTTCAATTTTTTCGTATATTGTATCATAATTCACCAAAGAAAAAGGAGGTATAAATGTCTAACAATAAATTATGGACGCCTTCGGTTAATGTCAATTAACTGAATCGTCATTTAAATGGATTGTAGGTCTTAATAAGACCATTGCCGTC
>JANOZW010000027.1:0-4460 GCA_031429575.1 Ferruginibacter sp. | reverse complement strand
ATTATTGATTTTTGATAGAAATTTCGGAACTAGCTTTTATTTATCAGACATCTTTATCAACGGTGTAGGTGCATTACCTAACGAAGGTGGTAGCGCTATCCTTTACCAGCACTTATTCTGGTTCTTAGGACACCCTGAAGTATACATCATTCTTTTACCAGCAATGGGTATGGCTTCTGAAATTCTTTCTGTAAACTCTCGCAAACCCATCTTCGGTTATATGGCCATGGTTGGATCATTGTTTGCGATTGCAATATTGGCTTTCTTAGTTTGGGCACACCATATGTTTGTAACAGGATTGAATCCTTTCTTAGGTTCTGTGTTTGTATTACTTACATTGTTAATTGCGGTTCCTTCAGCTATCAAAGTATTCAACTGGTTAACCACATTATGGAGAGGTAATATTCGTTTCACTCCTGGTATGATGTTCTCTATTGGCTTTGTAAGCTTATTTATCTCTGGAGGTTTAACTGGTATTTGGTTAGGTAACTCTGCCTTGGATATTCACTTACACGATACCTATTTCGTAATTGCGCATTTTCATATTGTAATGGGTGTGGCATCTTTCTTTGGAATGTTTGCTGGTGTGTATCATTGGTACCCAAAAATGTTTGGAAGATATTTAAACAACACTTTAGGTTACATTCATTTTTGGATAACGATTGTAGGTGCATATTTAATTTTCTGGCCTATGCACTACGAAGGATTGGCTGGTATGCCTCGTCGTTATTATGATTTTCAAAACTGGGAATCGTTTAAAATGTTTGGTGGCTTAAATGAATTTATCAGTTTTGTTTCTATGATTGTTTTTGCAGCGCAATTGTTGTTTGTTATAAACTTCTTCTATAGCATTTGGAAAGGAAGAAAAGTAACTACGATGAATCCTTGGGATGCAACAACATTGGAGTGGACAACACCTATTCGTCCAGGGCATGGTAACTGGGTGGGTGAAATACCAGAAGTACATCGTTGGCCGTATGATTATGCTAGAGAAGGCAAAGACGGCAAAGACTTTATTGCACAAGATGTGCCAGTGGAAGATGATGAGGAGAAGCATTAAGTAAATGTGCAAATGGGAAAATTTGCAATTGTGCAAAGAAGGCAATTTGCAAATGAAGAAATAAATTGGTTTTGGTTTTTAAGATAACATGGAAGAAAATACAACTATAGCTGATTCGAAATCTTTTGCATTGGCAAGCAAAGTGAAAGATTATTTTCAGCTGATAAAATTCACGTTGAGTTTTATGGTGGTATTTAGTACTGTGGTTAGTTTTTTGATAGCGCCGTATGAGCAAACAAATTTTGTTTATCATCCGATAATATTAGTTCTTTTACTTTTTGTAGCAGGTTTGTGTATTACAGGCAGTGCCAATACGATTAACCAAGTATTGGAGAAAGATACCGATGCCTTAATGGCTCGTACAGCTAAGCGCCCCATTGCGAGTGGACGCATGAGTGTAACCGAAGGGTACATTTTTGCATTAATAACTGGTTTGGTTGGCGTGGGTATGATGTGGTATTTTTTTAACATGAATAGTGCATTAGTTGGGCTAGCAAGTTTATTCATTTATGGGTTTATTTATACACCCTTAAAAAAAGTAAATTCTATAGCAGTATTAGTAGGAGCTATACCAGGTGCTTTGCCTTGTTTGATTGGTTGGGTAGCAGCTACAGATAATTTTAGTGTAGGTGGTTGGGTTTTATTTGGTATTCAATTTTTGTGGCAGTTTCCACATTTTTGGGCCATAGCTTGGCTTGCACACGAAGATTATACCAAAGCAGGTTTTAAATTATTGCCGAGCGATAAAGGGCCGACAAAGTTTACGGCATTGCAAACGATTATGTACAGTGCCATGATGATACCTGTGGGGATACTTCCTTACTATTATCATTTAAGTGGGCAAATAAGTATGTGGATAGTACTTGGTTGTAATTTGTGGATGGTTTATACAAGCATTTTACTTTTTATGAAAATGGATAAGCCAGCAGCAAGAAAGGTGATGTTTAGTTCTTATTTTTATTTGATGGTTGTGTTTTTGGCGTTGTGGGCAGATAAGGTAGCCCCCTAAATCCCCCGAAGGGGGACTTGGAAGCCTGTAATTATATAAAGTTCTTTAAAGTATAAGAGTCTCTAGCTCCTCTCCTTTGGAGAGAGAGGGGTGTGGTTCTACGCTATAATAAAACATGAATTGAGATATACTGATGAACGGAGCGTCGCCAATGAAGTTGACCATAGCTGCTTCTTTGTTCGGACAAAAAGAAAAGAATTGTAGATAAGATTTTGAAATAAAAAAAGATTGAACTAGTGGAGGGTAGTGTTAATACCCAATACTAAGTACTCAATACTCTAAATGGAAAAAAAACAAAAATTGCATCCACATAAATTTACCTTGTGGGTAGCAATAGGAAGTATATTGATGATGTTTGCAGGGCTTACGAGTGCTTACATTGTAAAAAGAAATCAAGCTAATTGGCAAACATTTGACTTGCCCATTGCTTTTTGGTTTAGCACAGCGGCCGTAGTAGCGAGTAGTGGAACGATGTGGATGGCCTTGAAATCTTTTAAAGAAAGAGCCATGAGCCGTTATAGAATGCTGATGGTAGTTACAATGGTGCTGGGTGCTTTGTTTATTGGGTTGCAAATTGTAGGATTTCAGCAATTGTGGCAAAAAGGGATTACATTACAAGGAAACGTATCTTACTCTTTTTTGTATGTAATTGTTGGGTTGCACGCATTGCATGTGGTGGGTGGAGTTATTGCACTTATTGTAATGAGTTTGTTGGCATTTAGTAGTAAAAAAAGAAATTATAGTATAGTACCGGTAGAATTAATGAGTACATACTGGCACTTTGTAGATATTCTTTGGCTATACCTTCTGGTATTTTTATTGATGATTAAGTAAGGGGTTAATATTAATTTGCATTACTTACTTTCATGGTGTTTTTGAACAGTTTTGTGTAAGTTTCAAAATAAGTGGTATGTATGGGGGGACACACCACTCATTAGTAGGGATTAAATATGTTTTTGTGATATTTAATTTTTTTGGTTGAAGAATCAACTACTACAACCAAAATAGAAACGGAATTTTTATAAGAGCAGATTGAGTTTAAGGAATATATATTACATTATTATTTGGAAATAGAATTTTTATGGCTACAGCAGCAACAATACAACCAAACACAAAATCATGGAGCGGGGGCAGAAGCCCGTTTAACGCTAGCTATGGTAAAGTGATGATGTGGTACTTTTTAATGAGTGATGCTTTTACTTTCGGCGCATTTCTCATTAGCTATGGTACCATTCGTTTCAGCGTAAACAGCTGGCCTGATCCTAACAAAGTATTTAACTCTGTTCCTTTTTTAGGTCATGCAAATTTGCCGTTGGTATTTGTTAGTATCATGACGTTTGTGCTGATTTTTAGCTCCGTTACCATGGTACTTGCGGTACACGAAGGACACAACATGAATAGAAAGGGTGTGGAGAAATATATGATTCTTACTATCATTGGTGGTGCTGCTTTCTTAGGCTGTCAGGCTTGGGAGTGGACACATTTACTTACTGGTGAGCACGTAGCTTTGTTGAATGATGGTACACTTTCTGTAATGAATACAACAGCTAGTTCCAACCCTTGGGGATTGCCAGCGGCACATGAAGCCATGGTAGCTGCCTTGCAAAAAACACCACATGATCAATTGGTGTATATTGCTAACACACTGCATCATGGAGCGGCAGAAGTTGGGCATAGTGCTCACAATGCGTCAGCTATGAATAATGCAGCGCTTATTAATATGATAAGTGCTTCTCCTGACTTACACGTAACCAATGTTGGTCGCCCGGCATTTGGTAGTTACTTTTTTGGTATAACTGGTTTTCACGGTTTCCACGTATTCAGTGGTGTGGTTATAAATATCATTATGTACTTTAAAACCAAGCTTGGCCATTTTGACCAAAGAGGCCATTATGAAATGATAGAAAAGGCAGGACTTTATTGGCATTTTGTGGATTTGGTTTGGGTATTTGTGTTCTTGTGTTTTTATCTGGTGTAGTATTGAGTACTTAGTATTCAGTATTTAGACTGGTACATCATTAAAGAAAGTTTATTATTAAAATGGCGTTTGTACATGAAAGTCTTATGTCTTACGTCTAATATCTAACATCTAGTTATCTAACATCTAATTTATATGAGCGAACATACAATATCAGCAGAAGCAGGACATGCACATGGCCACAATGAAGGCACGGGTAGAATATGGAAAGTGTTTTGGGTGCTTTCTTTATTAACTGTTATAGAATTGGCACTTGGTTACTTTCTTTATTTTAAAGGAGAAGGAATGGGTCATACAGCTATACTTACTACCAAAGTGGTAATAGGCGTACTTACATTATTAAAAGCCTATTACATTGTATCTGTGTTTATGCACCTTGGCGATGAAGTAAGAAATATGATAATGACGATATG
>JANOZW010000026.1:0-9288 GCA_031429575.1 Ferruginibacter sp. | reverse complement strand
ATACAATTATGGTAAATTTCATTTTGTTCTTAAATTTTCATCACAATCATTTGATTTATATTTACAGCAAATTAACCCAATTAGCATTCACAAATAAACCGCAGAATGGATAAAATAACCGCAGCAATTACAGGCGTAGGTTGCTATGTACCATAGTATAAAATTACCAATAAGATATTGGAATCCATGGTAGATAACAATGATGAATGGATAAAAACCCGCACTGGTATAGATGAAAGAAGAATTTTGAAAGGAGAAGGACTCGGTAGTAGTGACTTAGGTGTTGGGGCCGTAAATAATTTGTTACAAAAAAAAGGTATATCTCCAGATGAAATTGACTGCCTAATATGTGCTACTGTTACACCTGATATGACTTTTCCTGCTACGGCAAATATTATTTGCGATAAAGTTGGTATAAAAAATGTTTTAAGTTTTGATGTGAATGCAGCATGTTCTGGCTTTCTTTTTGCGCTGACAACTGGTGCAGCTTTTATAGAAAGTGGGCGCTATAAAAAAGTAATTATTGTAGGTGCCGATAAAATGAGTGCCATTGTAGATTATACAGATAGAGCTACTTGTGTAATTTTTGGGGATGGTGCAGGGGCTGTTTTGTTAGAAGCATCCACCGATGATAATGGTATAAAAGATAGTATTCTTAAAAGTGATGGTAGTGGACGTAATTTTTTACACATGAAAGCTGGTGGCTCAGTAAAACCATCTACCGTTGAAACCGTATTGGCAAAAGAACATTATATATATCAAGAAGGACAATCTGTTTTTAAATTTGCCGTTAAAGGAATGGCAGATGTGAGTTACGAATTAATGGAAAGAAATAATTTGACAGGTGATGATATTGCTTGGCTAGTACCACACCAAGCAAATTTGCGTATAATAGATGCTACTGCAAACAGAGCCGGTATTCCAAAAGAAAAAGTGATGATAAATATTGAAAAATATGGCAACACAACAGCTGGTACTATTCCACTATGTTTATGGGAGTGGGAAAGCAAATTAAAGAAAGGTGACAATTTAATTTTGGCAGCTTTTGGTGGTGGGTTTACTTGGGGAGCTACGTGGGTGAAGTGGGCGTATTAAAAAGTTGAAGGTTAATTAATTTAATTATGGGTTTAAGAAAAATGCTCAATAATCAATGATTAATTTTCAATGTTCAAATTTTCAGATTGTAAGTTTATGCTAAATTGGCAACCAAAATATATTTTACAAGTCGAACACTTTTTATAACTAATAAAAATTTGAATTTAATTTTACATCATAAAAATAAATGCGGTTAAAATAATGCTTGATGAATTGAATGCTGCTCGAATTAAAAAATTTGAATATTGAGCATTGATTGTTGAACATTGAATATTAAATACCATCAAAAATGAAAAATACATTACTTTTCTTAAGCTTTTTTTTCTTTTTAAATACTCAAGCACAAACTCGCTACATTATCAAATTTAAAGACAAGGGTACCAATCCTTTTTCAATAGCAAACCCATCTGCGTACCTAGGTCCTAGGGCATTGCAGCGTAGGGTACGTTATAATATTGCTATAGATAGTTTGGACTTGCCAGTCACCCCAAGGTATGTGGATAGTGTACGATTAGCAGGTGTGGTTACCATTTTAAATACATCTAAATGGTTAAACCAAGTAACCATAAAAACGACCGATGCCGCAGCATTGGCAAAGATAAATAGCTTTCCTTTTGTAGTAAGTTCTGTAGCCGTTGCTTCTTTTACAAATACTCAATCTACTCCTGTAAATAAAATTTTAGATGTAGCTATAGATACCCCAATTCCTTCAGATAATTCTGGCAATTATTTTACTGCCGAAACTACAGCTAACACATATAGCTATGGAAAATCTAATGGGCAAGTACGCATACACCAAGGAGAATTTTTGCACAACCATGGTTTTAGAGGAGAAGGAATGCAGGTAAGCGTATTGGATGCTGGTTTTTTTCATTATTTATCATTACCAACTTTTGATAGCATTCGTGCAAACAATCAAATAATAAATACATGGGATTTTGTGGCAAATAATGCAAGTGTAGATGAAGATAATACACATGGCATGAACTGCCTTAGTACCATTGCTGCTAATATGCCTGGGCTTTTTGTAGGTACTGCACCAAAAGCAAATTTTTGTTTATTTCGTACAGAAGATGTAGCCAGCGAAACAAGAATAGAAGAACACAATTTATCTGCTGGTTATGAAAGAGCAGATAGTATAGGTGTAGATGTATGTACAGTTTCTTTGGGTTATACTACATTTGATTTCCCTTCGCAAAATTATGTATATGCAAATATGGATGGCAATACAACCATGAGTGCAATAGCATCAGACATTGCAGCAAAAAAAGGAATGTTACCAGTTATTGCAGCTGGCAATGATGGAAATTCTGCATGGCATTATATAGCTACACCAGGCGATGCAGATAGTGCAATGACGGTAGGCGCCGTAGATACACTTGGCGCAATAGCTAGTTTTAGTAGTTATGGCCCAAGTAGCAATGGTCGTATAAAACCAAATGTAGCAGCAGTTGGTAGAGCCGCAGTAGTTGCAAGCGCAAGCACAGGGCTACCAGTATTTGGAAATGGTACTTCTTTTGCTACGCCAAATATGGCAGGGCTTACAACATGCTTGTGGCAAGCTTTTCCTGAGTTTAATAATATGGCTATATTAGATGCTATGCAACGCTCTGCATCTAAATACACAACACCAGATGATAGGGTTGGATATGGAATTCCTGATATGAAAAAATCGTTTGCCATACTTTTAAAAAAATCTTACACGCAAAATTTTTCAATAGCAAATTGTGCAACAAGTGTTTTATTAAACATAAAATATGATAGCAGCATGACTATAATTGTAGAAAGAAAATTATCTACACAAACTGCTTACAGTAATTTTAAAACAATATTGGGTACAGGAAATTTTACAAATAAAAATGTAAATTTTACGGATAATTTATCGCTTCTTAATGGTACCAATGTATCTTATAGAATTAGACTTGATATTGCTACAGATACCAGTTTCTATTTAGACTCGTTAGTCGTAAATTTTCCTACAAAACCAAATTTGGGAATAGATAAAATTATTGCAAAATGTGATAATAATGTTGTAGATCTTACAACACAATTTAATACAATAGGTCTAACAAATTTATCGTGGACGATTAACGGTACGAATGTTTTAAACCCTTCATCAGTAAATATTACAGGCATTTATCAATTAATAGTTAATAATACTATAGGTTGCACAGACACTGCTTTGGTTACCATAAATTCTGCCACTAATATTAATGTAGGTGCCGATAAGATGATTACTAAATGTACGGATTCTACTATCAATTTAAATAGTCTTTTTGTAACAACAGGTTTAAACACAATTTGGAAATTAAATGCAGTAACTGTACCAAACCCAGGCTCAATATCTGTTGCTGGAGTTTATCAATTAATTGTATCAAACACATTTGGGTGTGCAGATACTGCATTGGCAACTCTTACAAACGACCAAACGCTTTGTCCTGTTTTAGGTATTACCATGGCACCTAATCCTGTAATAGACATTTTAAAAATAAAAGTATTTAAAAATGTTGCTGCTAAAATAGATATATCAATACACAATATGGTTGGGCAAAAAATTTATTTTACAAGTAACCAACAACCTGCTGCCCCCCTTACTTATTTTATACCTATGAGTAAACTGTCCGCCGGAATTTATTATGTATCAGTTTCTGTAGATGGTAAAGTTGATGTTGTAAAAAGAATAGTAAAACGCTAGTTAGATAAAACCGCCACAAACATAGTATCGGCATGCATACCATAACCCTTTAGATATTCCATTTGCAATATTTGCAAATGGAATTTTTCTTTTAAATATAAAACTACTTCTTCGTTTTCTTTTTTGAAAGCAGAGCAGGTAATGTAAAAAAACAATCCTTTTTCTTTTAAATGTTTAATGGCAGTAGAAGCTATTTTCTTTTGCATACCAATAAAATTGGTTATTTTCTTTGCACTAAAAAATGCCAATTGCTCTGGCGTACGAGCCCATGTGCCACTGCCTGTACAAGGTGCATCACATACAATGATATCATATTTTACTTCAGGAAGCGCCTCGCTATCGCTCATTAAATCTGCGGTAAATGCATGATATTTTTTTATACCAGCTTCTTTAAAACGAGTTCGCAAATTATTGAGCATATGTGCACGCACATCAGATACATGTAGGTCAACATGCCCGTGTAGCATATCGTATAACAAAATAGATTTACCTCCGCTTGCTGCACAGCAATCCCATACTGTAGAATCTTTTGCAAGGAAAACTTCTGGCTTTTGTAAATAATTAAACACTTGTTGAGAATTTCTATCTTGTACAACTACTTCTTTATTCAATAAAAATAATTCTTCTAGCTTGGTGCCTTGTGGCAATGCAAGGCACGAGGTATTTATTTCTTCAAACGCCACATTGGCTGCTACCAATTTTTCTAACACTTCTTCCATCTTTTGAGGGCGTATGCGTACAAAAAATAATGGTTGTTGCAAAAATGAATAAACAAAAGCAATTTCATCAATCTCCTCTCCTACTTCGTTTTCAAAAGGAAAAATATGCTTTGTATTAATGTTTAAGAGCGTACTTTTTTTTTCTGCAGATAATTTTATTTGCGCATTAAAATCAGGTGCAAGTGCTGCCAACAAATCATTACTTGTATTGTTGCATAAAAATGTAGCTGCTAATATTCTTTCTTCAATGGTTTTGTTTTTAAGTGCATTTCCAATTCTATAAAAATTATAACAAAGCGATGAAATATTTCTTCTATCCTTAGAGCCAAATTTTTTATTGGCTGCAAAAGATTTTTTTAAATGGTGTGCCAATGGCTCACCTTCTTTTGCGGTTCCAATTATTTTTGAGGCAGATGTTATATAGGAATGATAGCGACTCAATTTTTTGTGTTTGGTGTAAAATAATTTGTTTAATTTATGTTATTATAAATCCTTTATCATCCATACAGGGCAAGAGCTATGGCCTGTATCTCCCATTGGTTTATCTAAATATGTAAAGCCAACTTTTTTGTATAATTTTTGTGCATCTTCCATGTATGGCATGGTTTCTAAATAACAGCTTTCGTAACCAAAATCTTTGGCTGCTTGCAAACAAAGCTCCATTATTTTAGTGGCAAAGCCTTGCCCACGTGCTTCTGGCAAAAAATACATTTTTTGTAACTCGCAAATATTTTCATTTGAATTTTGTAGTTGGTCTACGCCTGCGCCGCCAATTACTTTTCCTTCTTTTTCTACCACAAAATAAATGGCTTTTGGTTTATCGTATGTTTCAAATAAAGAAAAAAGATAAGGGTCGGCATAAGCTGTACCAACTTTTGGTGCGCCCATTTCCATTAAAACCGTTTGTACGATTGCTCCTAATACTTGGTTATCTTTTTGTTCTATTTTTCTTATGGTCATATACTTCATTTAAACAATTCTCCTATCGTTAGCATTGGTATAAACATTTTGCCACTATCTGGCAACAAAACAAAACCAAACTTTTTATAAAATTGAATTGCATTATCATCAATAGGATCTACAATTACACATATAGAGCCAATACTAGTTAATGAACTTTCGTAACACTTTTTTAAAGCATCTATTAAAAGTAAAGCTCCTATCTTTTGGCCTTTAAATTTATTATCAACTGCTAACCTACCCAATAATGTTGCGGGCAGGTTATTATACTTGGGCGGCAATTTCTTAATAATTTGCTCAGGTAATATTTCTCTTTTTATAGAAGTGCTAGAGAGTGTATAATATCCTTTTACAATATTATCCGCATCTGCTAAAATAAAACAAGCAGAAAGTTTTCTTTTTACATCTTGCTTAGCTTGCGTATGCAAATATTTGTTGAGCAACAGAATGCCACAATCAAAATTTTCTTTTTTGTGAGCTGTATTTAATGGTGCTGTTAAATTACTCATTTGCCAGCAGTTATTTTATCAAAATGAAGTTTAGCTTTTTTAAGATTTGCGTTTGGCTTGGATGGTTGCATAATTGCATTAAAAAATATTTCTTGATCTTTTTTTGTAGCCAAAATTGTATTATGTTTTTCTACAATTGAACTGGCATGCACTTGTGCTGAATGGACTACAAAATCTGTGAGGGTTCTAAATCCGCCCAAAGATGCTGCATATTCAAAATATTCTTTTTGCTCTTTTGGTAGTCTTGTATCAAATCTAGACTTTTCTAAAGTTTTCATAAAAATCAGTTTTTGAAATTTAAAAAACAAATGTACGGGTAATTTCTGTACAAAACATTTTTATGCTTGTAAAAATATTGTAACCGTTGCGTTATTGATGAACAATGAACTAATGCTGACGGGCTCCCGACAAGAATATCGGGACACGTGCGGGATAGAAGCGAAAATACTTTTTTGATCCCGCATTCGGCGGGAGAAAAAAAGATTGTAGCGGATACCCCGATATATGTTGATTATTGTATTTGTTGACAGCCACAAAAAATAAAAAGGGAATGAAAACATTTCAATGTGTCCGTAGGCATTTGCCTGCGGCGAATGCTAAATTATATTCGCCGCAGGCGAATGCCTACAGTTCCAACAATGCATCTACAGGGTCTTTTCCAAACAGCAACAATGCAGGATTTTCCAATAATTGTTTTACCAATACCAAAAACCCTACAGACTCACGACCGTCAATGATTCTATGATCGTAACTAAGCGCCACATACATCATTGGGCGTATAACCACTTGCCCGTTTATAGCCATTGGGCGCTCCAAAATATTATGCATGCCCAAAATGGCACTTTGAGGTAGATTAATTATAGGTGTACTCATCATAGAACCAAAAATACCACCGTTGGTAATGGTAAAGGTTCCTCCGCTCATTTCTTCCATAGTGAGTTTGCTGTTTTTTGCTTTTGTGGCAAGGTCCACCACTTCTGCTTCTATACCAGCCATACTCAAGCTTTCGGCATTGCGTATAACTGGCACCACCAAGCCTTTTGGCGCACTTACGGCAATAGACACATCACAATAATCATGGTAAATAATTTCTTCTCCATTTATATATGCATTTACGGAAGGAAATTTTTGTAATGCATAACAACATGCTTTTGTAAAGAAACTCATAAAGCCAAGGTTTACCCCATGTGCTTCTTTAAATTTATCTTTCGATTTTTTTCTGATGTCCATTATGGCCGTCATATCTACTTCATTAAAAGTAGTAAGCATGGCAGTTGTATTTTTTGCCTCTACTAATCTTTTACTGATGGTTTTGCGGAGATTGCTCATTTTTTCTGGTCTATCGTTTCTACTAAACATAGCCGCAGCAGGGTTTCTACCTGGGTTATTTAGCGCTTCGAGTACATCTTGCTTAATGATTTTTCCATTATCGCCTGTTGGCGTTATTTTGTTGCTATCTATTTTTTTATCGGCAATAATGGCTGCTGCTACAGGTGTAGCTTTTACATCACTTATGTGTGCTACTTTAGCAGTCTCAGTAGCAATAGGCTTTGCAGCCTCTACCGTAGCAGGCTTTGCTTCTGGCTCAGGGGTTCCTGCAGGCTTAGGAGCATCGGTATCTATAGAACAAACCAAGTCGCCAATAGCAAGTGTATCACCTTCTTTTGCAATTTGTTTTACCGCTCCAGCTTGCTCAGCATTTATTTCAAAAGTGGCTTTTTCGCTCTCTAACTCAGCAATTACTTCGTCTCGTTCAGCGTATTGTCCATCTTTTTTCAGCCATTTTACAAGCGTTACTTCATTTATGCTTTCTCCTACTGAAGGTACTTTTATCTCTAGTGCCATTAAAACTTATTTTTAGAATTCTGCGAATTTCGGATAAAATTTCCAATCCTTTAGCATTCAATTTACGTAAAGTGTTTCTAAGCTAAAATGCTGCTCAATTGGTAAAAATAAAATTGATTGTGAAAATAAATCAATAAAAAAATTTTTACATTCCTTTTTTATCTATAATTGCATTATAAGAAAGAAGTTAATCCAAAAAAAATGAGTAAAAAAGTTTTATATACACTAGAATATCCTGTTCGCAGCTCTCCGGTAATACTGTATGAGTTTTTGAGCGGCGCATCTGCATTGCAAGAATGGTTTGCAGATAAAGTAGATGACAGAGACGGATTTTACACTTTTGGTTGGAATGGTACAGAAGAAAAAGCAGAAGTGTTAGAAAGAGTAGAAAATAGTCATATACGTTTTCGCTGGATAGCAGGGCCAAAAGATGAATATTTTGAATTTAGAATTGTAAAATCTGAAGTGACCAATCAAACGGTTCTAATAATTGCAGATTTTGCAGAAAAGAAAGATATTAAAGACCAAACTCAATTGTGGGAATACCAAGTAAAAGATTTATTTCATCGCATAGGTAGCTAGGCAAACAATAATTTATTTATTTTTTTATACCCTTCGGGCAATATTGACTGCATCATATTCCAATGATGCAATTCGTATTGTAAGGCAACTTTTATAAAAGCTTTTTGTTTAACAGCTTTCATTTCTGCTCCATTCATTTCAGATAATTTTTTATAATTACTTTCTTCAAAATGATGCTGCCATTCATTTTCAGCAATACAAATAAAAAAAGAATTTTCCTGTTTTATTCTTGCAAAAATATTTTCTTCGAAATGCTTTTTGTATTTGCCAGAAATATGTAATGTAATGCTAACAAAACTACCCCACCAAAACATGGTACGTATGGCAAAAATATTTTCTTTTTCAAACTTGGCTGGGTAATCTAATATAACATATGGAAAGGAATTGTAATTTTCGCCCTTCGTTATTTTTGGAATAGAAGATGCAATCATTTCTGCTTGCAATAAAGCACACTTAAAATACTCGTTTAAAGAAGGAACCAAACTATTAAATAAAGCAGCAGCAGTTTCAATAACTGCACGTTTCGTTAAAATAATGTTCTTATCGCCTGCCATGGCAAGTTGGCCATCAGAAAGTGTTACTTTTGTAATGTCGCTCATAGCGAAAAGATAATTATTAATATTTAAAGCGAGCAGTTTTTGTAATGATAAAAAAATTAGACAAACTTATTCTTAAATCTTTCTTCGGCCCGTTTGTCGTTACCTTTTTTATTGCCCTTTTTGTATTGATAATGCAAACCCTTTGGAAGTATATTGATGACCTTGTGGGCAAAGGGCTAGACTTTTTAACCATCATGCAATTTGTTTGGTATGCAAGTGCTACTTTACTCACATTGGCTATGCCCATTGCCATTCTTATTTCTACCATCATGACTTTTGGCAAC
>JANOZW010000025.1:0-2795 GCA_031429575.1 Ferruginibacter sp. | reverse complement strand
AGGCAGAGTAGATTCCATAGTACGTTATCATTATTTTAATAGCTCTAGATTATTTACAAATGATTTTGCAAATAAAGAAACACCACAAACTGCCTTAGGAGCTGGAAGAACATTAATATCCTCCGGTAATGGTACTTTGTTAAAAGGGAAAACAAATACTGCACCAGTAAATATTACAACAGCTAATTTACTTGGCACAAATGGAGTTTTACAAATTGTAGATGGGATTTTAAAATTTTAGCATATTATATTAATTTGTTAAAAGTCAGCATTTAAAAAAAAATGCTGACTTTTTTTGTATCTTCAGAATCCAAAATTTTATTATGAGTTTTAAAAGTTATACCTGCATTTTTGCCTTTCTTTTTTATGCGACAAATATACAAGCACAGCAATTTAGCCTAGCACAAATAAAAGATGCCTATACCAAGAGGCTAGACAATACGCCTAAAGAGTTTACATATATACATACCGATAGAGAAATATATCTTGCTGGAGAAGAATTATTGTTTAAAACTTATTTGGTATCTTATCCAATTGTAGATACAACTTCTATTAGTAAAGTATGTTATATTTATTTGTGCGATAATGCGGGGAAAATAGTGCAAACACAAGTATTAAAAGTAAAAGACAAGTCAACCTATGGTGTATTTTCTATCTCCAAAACAATTGAAAGTGGAGACTACTATGTTGTGGCTACTACCATGTGGATGCAAAATTTTAACAACAAAACCAGCCATTTTAAAAAAATTAGTATTCTAAAATCTAGTACAGAGAAAACGAAAACACTGGCTAAAAAAGCCAAAGATATAGAAGTAGGGTTTTTTCCCGAGTCAGGCAATTTAATAAATGGCGTAGATCAAAAAATTGGTGTTAGAAGCTTAGACGAAAATGGAGCATCTATAGATGTATTGGTAAATATTAAAAATGGTAAAGGGGTTATTTTACAAACTTTTAATACCGGTGGGCATGGCTTAGCTAGCTTTACGCTAAATGCCGAAGATAATGATACCTACACAGCAGAGTGCATTTATAAAAAAGAAAATATTACAAAAAAAATTAGTTTGCCCATTGCAAACTTTAATACCCCTACGTTAACAATCAATAATCAAAAGAAAATTTTTATACAATTAAATATACCCCTAAAGCAAACCAAAGAAAACTATTTTATTGTTGGCAGCACAAACGGTACTTTAATTTTTGCTGAAGAAATTGATTCCTCAAAATCTGAAAAGTTACTAGCTATTAATAAAACGAATTTGCCAGCAGGAATATTAATTTTGCATTTGATTAATAGCAAGGCCCAGATTATAGCACAGCGCTTTGTATGGGTAGGCAATGATAATGGGTTTATACAGCCAAAGCTATCCATTACAAAATCTATTAATAACAAGAAGAGAGAAAAAGGAGAGGTAAGCATAGATTTTTTAAGAAATATTGATGCCAATATTTCGATAAGTGTAAGCAGAAAAAATTGGTCAGATACCAATCAATTAAATATTTTTCAATACACGCAAATGCTAACTGCATTGGGCAATTCCATAGATTTTGATAACGCCTCTTTACAACAAATTTTAAAAGATAAAAATAGTTTCGATGATTTTTTAATTGTAAACGGATGGCGTAAGTTTAATCCTATAAATCTATTGGTAGACGAGCCGCTAAATTATACAAATGAAAATGGCATTTATGTGGCTGGTAAAATTACCAAAGCACAATCCAAAACCATTGTGCCTAATGCCAAATTAGATTTAATTATTTTAAATACAGATTCCTCAAAATATATTTATAGCGAACCTACCAATCCAAATGGGGAGTTTATTTTTAAAGATATTACGCTTTCCAAAAATGCCAATTTATTTTACGCTGCTACCAATTTATTAAAAAGTAATGCATTGGTGGATGTAACTTTTTACAAACATTTTACAGATACATTAAAGAATTTTATTTTTCCTAGAGCTGTAGCCAACAAAGAAAAACCTACTATATTATATTTGGATTCGTCCGAAAACAACAAATTTAAATACTTAGAAGAAGTAAGGATTGTAAGCAAACGTGTTACAGAAGTAGAAAAGTTTGAGCAAGAATATGTATCTGCTTTATTTGAGAATGCTGATCAGAGCATTGTTTTAAAAAATGAACCTACTACTAGTACCATTTGGCAAATATTACAGCGAAATGTGTCTGGTATTACCATTGCTAATACAGATACTGGAAGAATTGTATATTTCAATAGATACTTTGGAGTAGATGCTTTCTCAGAAAACGGCTTGGGCACTGTTCAGTTTTTTTTAAACGAACAACCTGTTTCTCAATTTGAAATTGAGGGTTTGTCTCCTGATGATGTAGCCTATATAAAAGTGTATAAAGGTGGCTTGGGTTATGTATTGGGTGCCCCTAGAGGAGGAATAGCTTTTTACACCATTAAAGGAAAAAAAACGGGCGATTGGAGGGATAAGGGTTTTACTAAGTTTGAGGTAAAAGGTTATGAACCCGAGTATAAAATGTACAATATGCAATACAGCAATAGTAATATTTTAAACAAGGAATTAGATTTTAGACCTACCATTTATTGGATGCCAACCAAACTTATAAAAAATCAACAAAAAATTAATGTCTCCTATTATTCTGATGATAAAGAAGATTGCAAGTGGATTTTTAAAATAAACGGTTTTACTACAGACAATATGCCAATATTTGTAGAGGAAACTATTGAATAATTTATTTTTTCTTATCAGTGGGTGTCTTTACCCACCGAAATTTTTCAAACGTGCCACCCCTACATTTTCGTCTCTCAA
>JANOZW010000024.1:0-22657 GCA_031429575.1 Ferruginibacter sp. | reverse complement strand
CAGTATCAGTATCTTCTCTGTTAAATGGATCTACTAAAGATAGTGTCATTTCAAAACCGCCCCTAAAACGTGAAGCATTTTTTAATGAACTAATATTAGTATCATAGCTTAAGCCAAGGCTTAATTTGTTTCGGGTTAATTTTGTTACAGGTATAAGCGCATCATTCCATCTATACAAAGCACCTGCGGAAACAGAGAGTTGTCTTTCTTCATCTGCAGGTATAAAATTATGTGAATATAAAAACCCAAACTGTGTTATCCTATTGGCTCCTTGTCTAAAATGATCTCCATAAACAACAAGCTTACCGTCGGTATTTGTTTTTATGGTAGCTCCTGCATTAAATCCCCATTTTCTATTCAGTTTATCTACATTGTTTTTCATAAATGCTACTGATGGATTATTAAAATGAAACAACGCTGCACCTATATAAAATTTTGTATTTTCATTTATAAGACTACTCAAACTCAAACCTGCTGATGCATCCCAATACCTAAAAGCTGTTTTACTAAACGTTTGATTGGTTGTATTGGCACTGCTATAGCTTCCATTTATAAATTGGTCATCAAATTTTAACTGACTTGGGTCAAAACTTTCAGAAACAATACCACCCATAAAACCTAGAGAAAGCAACGTAGATTTTTCTTCATTCAATAATTTATGGTAGTTTAATGCTGGTAAAAATTGTGTTCTTTTTAATTTTGAATCTCCCGCTTCATCATTCGTTACTTGAAAACCTACAGTCATAAAATCCCCATCTGCAAGGCCTCGTAGCACTTTTACTTCTGCACCCAAGGCCATGGTACGGTAGGGTGTTGTTATGCTTTCCCACTGATTTCTGTATGCCATGGTAAACCTTGTTTTGCCATTAAAAATCCCAGCTAAAGATGGATTGCGCAGCATAGGCAACTCATAAAACTGTGCAAAATGAATATCTTGTTGTGCCTTGCTTTCTGTATTTAGTAGCAAGAAAAAAAACAGCAATGAAATTAATATTTTTGTTTTCATTTTATTTTAAAATTGAAATGTTTCCTTTGATAATAAAATCTTTTACATTGTCGCATGTTACTTGCGCTACATACACATATACCTCTGCACTACCTACTACGCCTTTTATTTTTCCATCCCATCCATAAGTTGGGTTATTAGGTGGGAAGTTATTTTGTTCAAATATTAATTCTCCCCAACGAGAATATATTTTAAAAGAGCGAACCACTTCAATACCCTTTGAGCGCACCATTAAAATATCATTCTTGCCATCTCCATCTGGTGTAAAGGCATTGGGCACATATACCTGTGAGCCCTCGCATATAGTATGAAAGTGAATGTCATCTGTAGCAACACAACCATAAATATTTTTTACAGTAGCGGTATAAGTAATGTCTTTTTTTATAGTAGCCATTGGGCGTGGACAAGTGTTACAACTCAGGTCTGTAGCAGGTGTCCATAGCCAAGATACAATAGGGCCATTTGTTGTAGCACCGGTAAGTGGAACCACAGTGCCTGTAGAAACTGTTTGGTTTGCACCAAGTTGTAGCGTTGGTTTTGGAAGCACTGTTATTTTTACATAACCGGTATCTTTAAAACAATTATTGTTGTCAAAACCTATAACCATGTATTGAGTTGTAGAGGTAGTAGTAGTGGTGGGGTTAGCACTTGTTGTACTGTTTAATCCTTGCGCAGGCGACCACAAATATGTACTCGCTCCATTTGCAGAAAGTTTAAAAGATTCGTTTGTGCAAATTTGTTTGTTTGGCGATACGTTTATATCAATAGGTTGAAATACGGTAACCCTTACTGTATCCGCACCTGGGCATCCTCCGTTGGTTAATGCAGTTACTGTATAAGTAGTAGTAATAGCCGGTGTTGCAATAGGATTTATACAAGTATCACAATTCAATCCCGTTGATGGTGTCCATTGATAAGATTGTGCACCTTGTACTGAAAGTGCTGTATTGCTTCCTTTACAAATAGCCGCATCATTACCCATTATTAAGGTTGCACCTGGGTTTACGTTCACTATATTACTCACGGTATCCCAACAGCCATTGTTATTTGTTACAATTAATTTTACCGTGTAAGTATTTGCATTGGTATAGCTGTGTGTAGGGTTAGGTGAAGTAGAACTTGTACCATCACCAAAATTCCATAGGTATGTAGCACCACCTGTAGATGTATTGGTAAAAGTAAAATTGTTGTTTAAAATACATTGTGCTACTGGAGCAATAAATGCAGGTGTAGGCACTGCCAATACATTTGTTACATCGCTTGTGCTATCTGCACAACCATAATTATTTGTTACCATCAATTTAGTGGTATAGTTCCCAGCCGTTGCATACGTATGTGTGGGGGCTAGATCTGTAGAAGTATTTCCATCTCCAAAATTCCATAAGTAAGTATTAGCACCTACGGAGTTATTATTAAATGTAAAATTGTTATTAGAAAAACATTGTGGCGATGGTGTTGTAAAAGCAGGTATTGGTTTTGCATATACATTTACAATACTAGTCATGGAATCTTTGCAGCCATTGCTGTTTGTTACAACTAATTTTACGGTAAAAGCATTTGCAATAGTATAACTATGTGTAGGGTTTTGAGCAGTAGACGTTGTACCATCACCAAAACTCCATAAGTAAGTGGCTGGCCCAACAGAATTATTTACAAAAGAAAAATTGTTGTTAGAAGAACATTGTGATGCAGGAGGAGTAAAAGTTGCCACAGGATTTGCATACACATTTATAGCCCTAATAATTGAATCTTTACATCCATTAGCAGAAGTAACCACAAGCTTTACGGTGTATCCACTTGCTACGCTGTAGGTATGTGTAGGGTTAATGAGCGTGGAAGTTGTGCCATCACCAAAATGCCATACATAGGTTGAACCGCCAGTAGATGTATTGGTAAATGTAAAATTATTGGTAGAAAGACATTGAGGCGTGGCTGTTGTAAATGCAGGTATCGGTTTTGGATATACATTTATTATTCTACTCAAAGAATCTTTACAACCATTACTATTTGTTACAATTAGTTTTACTGTAAAAGCATTTGCCGTTGTATAACTATGTGTAGGATTTTGTGCAGTTGAAGTTGTGCCATCACCAAAAATCCATAAATAAGTAGCAGCCCCTATTGAGTTATTCGCAAAAGAAAAACTATTATTAAAAATACACTGTGGTGCTGGTGTGGTAAATGCTGCTGTTGGTTTTGCAAAAACGTTGATTGTTCTACTGATAGAATCTTTGCAACCATTAATAGACGTTACCACAAGTTTTACCGTAAATGCATTTGGAGTAACATAGCTATGTGTAGGGTTTTGTGCTATAGAAGTTGTACCATCACCAAAATACCATAAGTATGAAGCGGCGCCTATAGAATTATTTACAAAAGAAAAATTGTTGTTAGAAATACATTGAGGCGGAGGTGCAGTAAATGCTGCTGTAGGTTTTGCAAAAACAGTTATCACTCTGCTGATAGAATCTTTACAACCATTTGCAGAAGTAATCACAAGTTTTACCGTAAATGTATTTGCAGTTATATAAATATGTGTAGGGTTCTGTAATGTCGAACTTGTACCATCACCAAAATGCCATAAGTAAGTAGCGGCACCTGTAGAATTATTTACAAAGGAAAAATTATTGTTTGAAATACATTGTGCTGGAGGTGCAGTAAATAAAGCTGTTGGTTTTGCAAAAACAGTTATCACACTGCTTATAGAATCTTTACAGCCATTAATAGAAGCTACCACAAGTTTTACAGTGAAACTATTTGCGGTAGCATAATTATGCGTAGGGCTTTGTGCTGTTGAACTTGTACCATCTCCAAAATACCACAAGTAAGTTGTAGCACCTGTAGAATTATTTACAAAAGAAAAATTATTGTTAGAAATACATTGAGAAATTGGAGTTATGAAAGCTGCTATAGGTTTTGCAAAAACAGTTATCACTCTGCTTAACGAATCTTTACAACCATTAATACTTGTTACAATTAATTTTACTGTAAAAGTATTTGATGTAGCATAGCTATGTGTAGGGTTTTGTGCTGTAGAAGTTGTACCATCACCAAAATACCACAAGTAAGAAGTAGCACCTGTGGAATTGTTTACAAAAGAGAAATTATTGTTTGAAATACATTGTGCAGTTGGTGTGGTGAAAGTTGCTGTAGGCTTAGGATATACATTTATTATTCTGCTTACGGAATCTTTACAACCATTTACAGATGTTACCACAAGCTTTACGCTAAATGCATTTGCACTTGCATATATATGATTAGGACTAGTTGCGGTAGATGTTGTACCATCACCAAAATACCAAACATACGTTGCGCCAGCTGTAGAATTATTTACAAAAGAAAAATTATTATTAAAAATACACTGTGGAGCAGGTGTGGTAAACGCCGCTGTTGGTTTTGGATAAACATTTATAATTCTACTTGCAGAATCTTTACAACCATTGGCAGATGTTGCCACAAGCTTTACAGTGAACGCATTTGCATTTGCATAAATATGAGTAGGATTTGTGGCTGTAGAAGTTGTACCATCACCAAAATACCACAAATAACTTGTAGCACCTGCAGAATTATTTACAAAAGAAAAATTGTTATTAAAAATACATTGTGGTGCAGGTGTAGTAAATGCTGCGGTCGGTTTTGGATATACATTTATTATTCTACTCAAAGAATCTTTACAACCATTTGCAGAAGTAACCACAAGTTTTACAGTAAATGTATTTGCAGTTGCATATACATGAGTAGGATTTGGTAAAGTTGAATTCGTACCATCACCAAAGAACCATACGTATGTTGCAGCGCCTGTAGAATTATTTACGAAAGAAAAATTATTGTTTGAAAAACATTGTGAAGCAGGTATGATAAATGCTGCGGTTGGCTTTGCATAGACATTTATCACACTGCTTACTGAATCTTTGCATCCATTTGCAGAAGTTACTACAAGCTTTACAGTAAATGCATTTGCACTTGCATAGCTATGTGTAGGACTTATAGCGGAAGAAGTTGTACCATCACCGAAATACCACAAATAAGTTGCAGTACCCGTTGAATTATTTACAAAAGAAAAATTGTTATTAAAAATACATTGTGAAGTAGGAGTAGTAAATGCGGCAGTTGGTTTTGCATGCACATTTATCACACTGCTTACTGAATCTTTACAACCATTTGCAGAAGTAATCACAAGTTTTACAGTAAATGCACTTGCAATTACATAACTATGAGTAGGATTAGTAGCTGTAGAAGTAGTGCCATCACCAAAATACCAAGTATAACTTACAGCACCCGTAGAATTATTTACAAAAGAAAAATTATTATTAAAAATACATTGTGGTGCAGGTGTTGTGAAAGCTGCTGTAGGCTTAGGATATACATTTATTATTCTGCTTACTGAATCTTTGCAACCATTTGCAGAAGTTACCACAAGCTTTACGGTGAATGCATTTGCCGTTGCATAAGCATGAGTTGGGTTTGGTAAAGTAGAATTTGTGCCATCACCAAAATGCCAAACATAACTTGCGATGCCAGTAGAGTTATTTACAAAAGAAAAATTGTTATTGAAAATACATTGTGGTGCAGGTGTGGTAAATGCTGCAATTGGTTTTGGATATACATTCACCACTACACTATCTATTGCAGGACAATTACTGCTTGGATTATTTACAGTAACATAATAAGTTGTTGTTGCAAGTGGCGATGCAGTAGGGGTTGCAATATTTTGATTTGATAAGCCAGTAGTAGGAGACCATGAATAAGTATTTCCTGCAACAGCAGCTGTGCCAATAGTTGTAGAGCCTAACGGGCAAATATATTTATCAGGCCCTGCGTTTGCAACTGCATTATTATTATTTATTAAAACATGCAAAGTATCTTGACATCCAAACCCATTAAAAGGAATCACTTCTACATGCAATGTGGAGTTGTTTGCTGGAATAGGGGATATCGTTGCATTTTGACCAGTTGCTAGTATGGCTGTATAATTCGAATTCCACCAATTGTAAAACTGAAAACCAGCTGGTGCTATCAAGTTAGCTGCACTTGGGTTACAAGTATAATTTGCACTGGCAGTAATGTTACAATCGCCTACATCCACATAGGCATAACCCCAATGTAAGCCTCTTGTACAATCAGCTGTGGTAAATTCTAATCGCATTGTTTTACCTGCGTATGCACTTAAGTTTACAAATACCGATGACCATGCTTTGCATTTTACAGTGGCATCTATTGGGGAATCAAAAAAACCAGGTAAAGCAGCATCAGAAATATATTCATAAGATGCACATGGTACATAGTTGTTGTTTGCTACGTCAAATAGTTTAGCAATAAAACGTGGTTGCTCATGGTACAAATGCCCTGGGTCCTCAAATACTACTGCATATCTGTATGTAATAGATGCATCTGTAGAACCAGTTGGAACCACAATATTATAACTTACTCTCTCAGCTCCCTTACCATTTATATTGTTACCAAGCTTTAATGCAAAGTTGCTACCATCAGGTGCATTTGTTGGAAACAAACCATAAGGGTCTAATGCGGAAGCATTGGCTGTAGGCACTATAACATGCCTATTGGCAGTAGGAGTAGATGGAAACAACGTGATAACATTTGAAGTACCCACACCCGCAACCCTTCCTGTATCACACAACCAATTGGTAAAATTTCCATATTCAAATCCAATATTTTCTGGGCATGGTACGGATAAAGCACTGTTGGGCCTTGCAACTAAATTGGTTTTGGTTGCGTTTGTAGCAGCATCTAAAGAAATAATTTCACCTTGTGTATTTATTAAACCGCTTCTCCCTTGTTTGGTTATGCGGGCCTTGCCATTTTTAAAACCATAAAACACATCAATATCAAGCTGCTTAATAATGGCGGCTTGCTTATTTATTAAAAACCATGTATTGTTTTTAAATGCTGCGGTTACATCTTCATTAAAATCATATACAATATCATATTCAAATGGAATGACAACTTTTCCTTGCTCATCTATAAATCCCCATTTGTTTTTAGTATTTGCAGCGGCTAGGTGATTTACAAAATTTCTAACATCTCTATAAAAACTATTGCTAATCGGCGTTCCATTCTTATCTACAAATCCCCATGTATTATTTGTGGCTACTTTTGCAAACCCATTTACAAATGGTTCAGTTTCGTCCCATATTTTATTGTTTACTTTTTGTTTGGTTATTTTATCTATAAATGCATAGCCGTTATTAGCATCCTCAATAACCTGCACTGTTACTTGGCTGTAAGCGCATTTTGAGAATAGAACAATAGATAATAATAAGTATAGTTTTTTCATAGCATGAAATAGAAACTAATGGATATTGTATGAAATAATGCAGCCTATCGTTTATAGGCAACATTTGGTTTTTCTTATTATCTATCTAAAAAGTTTAGGGCTTTTAGTATAGAACAAATTCAAGTGAGGTAGAGGTAATATATTTAAAAAATATTTTTTTTTTGATTAGTTTTTATTCCTCTCTAATAATATTCATAAATGAGATTTCTAAAATAATCAAACTTTTTTTTTATTATTACCTATGTAATTAACTTATCATTAACGCATTTATTGTGCAAAAGAGGGACTATTTTCTGTAAAAAGTGGTAATACATAAACATCGAGTACAACTACTTTTTTTTATGTAAAATTACTATCTAAATATTATCTAAGAGCCACTGTAGGCAATAGTTTGCAGTGAATCAGCTTTTTAGATACAGTAACATATTCATTTTACTTTACGAAGCGTGATTACAGCTAAATTCTATCTACAAATTGCAAAAGCATCTTTGTAGTGCTTTTTGTTATTGGCTTGTAGTACGAAGTATTACAGTAAAAAGTATTGTTGTAAAAAAAATCACAACATGGAGTTGTAATTTGTATGATTTATTTATTTTTTAAATCTCGTTTAATAATATTTTCATGATGCTCCACATGATATGCAGTAAAATACAACATTTCTCTAATTGTTATTTTACTAAGCAAAGGGTGGGGCAGTATCAAATTATCTAATTCTGTTTCGTTCAATTTTTCTATGCGTTTGCATAATTTATTTACGGAAGCTAAAATCAATTTTATCAATTCATCTTTTTGGTTTGCAGAAATTGCAGCTGGTACAAATCTTCCACTTGCCCTACCACCCAATGATAATTTTTCGTTGTATCTATTTATTAATTCTTCATAAGTTTTGCTTGGTCTATTTGCTTTGCCAAATAAAAGCCGGGGTACAAATTTGGGATAACCCAAAGCTTGTGTAAGCGGCTTTACCGATTTGTGTATATGGTCTAGCTGTTGCGCAGCCGTCCATTTATCTGCGGGTGAGTATAATAATTCTTCTGAAGATAATGTTTGAATATAAGCAATGAAAGCTTCGTGCTTTTCTTGAAGTAGTTGTATGATTTGGGGTTTGGTCATATTGGAAAAAATAAAATTACAAAAAGATAATAAGTTTTTTTGCCGGTAAGGCGGTAAGTCGTTTTTTATTTTTGCGAAGCAAAAAAAACTTCCCGCCTTAGTTTAAAAAAATAGCTAAGAAGCGGTAAAGATGAAAAACTAAAACGCCTTCCCGTCTTCTCGGCAAAAATATTTTCGAAAGCAAAATAAAAACTGTGAATCTGTGCCCTCTGTGGCAAACCAAATTTTGCGAAGCAAAATACCTTCCCGCCTTTATTTTAAAAAAAAGCCGAGAAGTTATAAAAACGATAAACTAAAACGCCTTCCCGTCTTCTCGGCAAAAAAATCGTGCAGCAAAAAATTAAAACTTCAAAAAAGTAAACCAACCCCCAACCACCCAACATGCATTTCACTTGAACATTGAACATTGCTAATTGATTATTGAACATTTGCATTTAAAAAACCTTCAACTTTCAACCTTCAACCTTATAACGTCTCTTTAAGCCACTTATAAAACTCCCCCTGCCACACCTGCGCATTTTGCGCCCGCAGCACCCAATGGTTTTCCTCTGGCATAATTACAATCTTACTTTTTATATTGCGAAGCTGCAATGCTTGAAAAGCCTGTAAGCCTTGTTCCAAAGGCACCCTGTAATCTTTAGCCCCATGAAAAATAAGCATTGGCGTATTCCACTTGCTTACAAAATTACTCGGATTAAATTGTGCGTATGATTTTTGTGCAGCCGCATTTTTTGTATCCCAATACGCACCACCATAATCCCAATCTACAAACCACAATTCTTCAGTTGTACCATACATACTTCTAAAATCGAAAATACCATCATGCGCAATAAAAGTTTTAAACCTGTTGTTGTGCATACCCGCCAGCATAAACACGCTATACCCACCATAGCTTGCACCCACACAACCCAATCTTTTTTTGTCCACAAAAATTTCTTTGCTCACTGCGTCAATCGCACTTAGGTAATCTTGCATTACAATACCACCATGGTCTTTGCTTATTTGCTCATTCCACTTTGTACCATGCCCAGGCATACCACGGCGATTAGGCGCTACCACTATGTATCCATTGGCCGCCATTAAAGATAAGTTCCATCTAAAACTATAAAACTGTGTAAGCGGACTCTGCGGCCCACCTTGGCAATAGAGTAAGGTAGGGTACTTTTTTGTCTTATCAAAATTTGGCGGATACACTACCCACACCAACATATCTTTTCCATCCACCGTTTTTACAAAACGACGTTCTGTTTTTGCAGGTGTAAGGTTTGCGTACGCCTCTTCATTCACATGCGTAAGTTGTGTCATGTTGCCTGTACTCAAATCGACAGTGTATAATTCCGCAGCACGGGTCATGTCTGTACGGCTTACTACGAGTGTGTTTCCGCTCTGCCCTACAATGCTGTTTACATCAAAATCGCCTTTGGTAATTTGCCTTATCGGAAAAGATATAATTGCATTTTGCAATTTTAATTGCACCTGAAACAATTGCAACGTTCCATTTATAGGCGCATAAAAGAAAATCGATTTTCCATCTTCACTCCATTTATATCCTTCCACATGCAAGTCATCTCTTTTTGCGGTAAGATTATATTTCAAACCATCCACCATCACCATCAAATCTTGTTTATCCGCTTCGTATCCATCACGCTTCATTTGCAACCAAGCCATTTGCCCCGCAGCATTAAACGAAGGTTGTAAATCGTACCCCTTATTATCTGCCGTAAGATTAGTAGTTACACCACTTGCCACATCGTACGCATACAAATCTGTATTCGTACTCACCGCATACGCAGTACCAAATTTTTTCTTGGTAGCATACACTATTTTTTTACCATCATGGCTCCACACAAAATCTTCATCGCCACCATCGGGCTTTAGCGGACAGTCGTAAGGCTCACTTGCCATAATATCTTTAGCCGCACCGCCACCCACAGGCGTAAGCATCACATGCCCAAATTTCCCATCCTCATATTCATCCCAATGCCTATAATTCAGTTGGTCAAAAATCATCACATTGCTCTTCGTAAGCTCGGGGTAAAAATCACTCCCTGCTACTTTATTTACCTTCACATCCTCACTACTTATTTTATATTTTCCATCAGGCGACAGCTTAATATCTACCAATAAACTATCTGCATTACCCACCGCCACTGCATTACCGCCACCCACTGGTATCACAAAAGTTTTGCGGCTACTTTTATTATCCGCCACACTCGGCGTACTCACGCTATACACTACATACTTACCATCTTTGCTTATACCCGTACCACTTACTCTGCCAAATTTCCAAAGTTGCTCAGGGGTTAATACATTTTGTGCTTGGGTGGTGGTGGTAATAATTAGTAGGAGGAAGGTGGTTATTTTGTGCATGGGTTTGTTTTTTGTGAAAGTAGTAAAAATTGTTGATTGGTTGATTGGTTGATTAGTTGATTGGGGAGTTTGTGGTCTGTCGTCTGTTGTCCGTGGTCTTAGTCTTGTGTCTAATATCTAATAATCTTATGTCTTGCTTTTTGGGGCTGTGAACTTCAAATCTTTGTTGAACATTTGTCCGGGCTATCCGTTGCAATCTTTTTGCCTCAAAGGCAGGCAAAAAGGATTTCCACTTCTATCCCGCAGCTTTTCATCGGTGAATCTTTTTTCAGCTATTATTGTGGAGTAGATTGAAGCGGATGATTTAAGAAGAAAAAGTAGTAAAACTAAATCTACCTATTTTTACATTCCTCATAATTCTTTTTAATTTTCTCAATATTTATTTCTTCATCTTTAATAGCTTCAGCTCGTAATATTGCTTTTTCAAATAGAGCGAATGCCTCTTTTTTATTGCCATTGTAGCAATGTGCATTTGCCATATTTTGATAAATGACAGTCCATAATGTATCTGTTTTGGCAGTGTTATATTTTTCTAAAAAATCAAGTGCTATTTGATATAATATATAGCAAATAAATACTTATTATTTTCAAATTTATTTAAACCACCATCGTTAAAATACTCTGCTTTTACATAATCTGTGAATTTTGAAAAATAAGTTTTTTCTAAATACGCTAATCCTTTTACGTTATCATTTTTTTCTATCAAAACAAAACCAGCACTTTCATAAGTTGTTTGAGTCTCTGGGTTTTCTTCACCTAATAATGTTAAATTAATTTTTAATGATTTTTCAAAAAACTCAATGGCTTTATCTAAATTACCTTTGTCCTGCCAAGCCAGCCCGAGGCTTTTGTAATTAGCTGCAACTGTAAGGCTTTGTTCGCCAAATAATTTCAAATCAATGACTAATGATTTTTCAAAATACTCTATAGATTTATCTAAATTACCCTTGTCACAGTGTGCCATGCCAAGATTATTGTAATTAGTCGCAACATTAGGACTTACCTCGCCAAATATTTTTAAATTAAGATTTAATGATTTTTCAAGATAATCAATGGCTTTATCTAAATTGCCTTTATTATGTAAAACTATACCTAGGTTATTGTAACGAGTTGCAACATTAAGACTTTCTTCTCCAAATATTTCCAAATCAATTTGTAATGCTTTTTCAAAATACTCCATGGCTTTATCTAAATTACCTTTGTCCAGCCAAGTCGTGCCAAGATTATTATAACAAGTTGCAACATGAGAACTTTGCTCACCAAATAATTTTAAACTAATTTTTAATGCTTTTCCAAGATACTCAATGGCGTTATCTAAATTACCCTTGTCAAAGTGTGCCATGCCAAGATTATTGTAAGTAATCGCAACATTAGGACTTACCTCGCCAAATATTTTTAAAATAAGATTTAATGCTTTTTCAAGATTCTCAATGGCTTTATTCAAATTTCCTTTAGCCAGCCATGCTGCGCCAATATTATTATAATTTGTAGCAACAGTTGGACTTTCTTCTCCAAATATTTTCAAACCAATTTTTAATGATTTTTCAAAATATTCAATGGCTTTATCTAAATTACCTTTTATGCCCTTGTTGGCTTAACAAAACCTGAACTTTATTCCTTCAAATTATCGTACAGCAGCCCTTGTTATGCCCTTGTTGGTGTAAGTAAACTCTCAATATTATTCCGTCAAATTATAATACAGCCGCCCTTGGTATGCAGCGCAGGTAAGCAGCCCAGCGTACCAACAAGTGTAGTACAGCTCAAATAATCGTATTATTTTTTAACCCTGCACATAGTTATGCCTTTGTTGGCTTATCAAAACCTCAACTTTATTCCGTCAAATTATAATACAGCTGCCTTTGTTGGTATGCAGCGCAGGCAAACAGCCAAGCGTACCAACAACTGTTGTAATGCACAATTTTTCTATTATTTTTTTAACCCTGCACTTAGTTGTTGGTAGGCTTGCACCACAAAGCTATGCTTCATACCAACAACGGCGGAGCTCTAATACTTTATAGGCAAAGTGCCAGCAGTTCAAAATAAATACAAAGCTTAAATAGACCAAACGGTGCAGCTCGTTTGTGTTGTATGATTCGTATCGTTCTTTATAATTTGCCTCTGTTTTATGAATTGCCTCGGGCTACATGAATTGCCTCGGGCTTCAGCCCGAGGAGAAAATTGTCTATCATATTTGGGCTTTAGCCCATTTTGGTTTTCGGCTTTAGCCACTTTTTGTTCAAGCTATACTCATTGCATTTTTATGTAGAGTAAAATTAAAACTTTACTATTTTTTTATTGTTGTTATGCAATAATGGCTAAAGCCGAAATAAATGTAGGGCTGAAGCCCATTTTACATTTTTTCATATCTCTCCGTCCTAAAGGACGGAGCAATTCAAAAAATTCGAAATGATTCAAAAAGCTTTAGCAATCTTTATTTGTAATCTATCATCTTAGAAAAATATTTCGGTGCGCTGTACCCGTGTAACTGTATATGTATGCGAGTTACAAATAGTGTAGTGCGCTGCACCTGTGCATTGGTAGATAGCTTTTAAATCTACAAGCTAAATAGTAAAATGCCTTAAACGAATTTAATATTGAAAAGATAATCTTACCTCATATATTTGTTTATCTACAAACCTAACTACCTAATCATTATGACTCCAAGAAGCCTTTTCAAAATCATTCTTAAAATTTTCGGACTTTTCTTTTTAAAAGAAATTGTAAACACTTTGCCAGCACTAATTTCTAATACTATTATTTATCTAGAAGCAGGTAGAGTGGGAGAAACGGTATATACATTAGTAATAAATGCTATCGTTATATTATTTTATGGGTTTATTATATTTCAATTGTTGTTTAATACAAATACAATTTTAGATAAGTTTAAACTAGACCAAGGTTTTGATGAAGAAGAATTATCATTTGAGACTGAAACAAAAAAAAGTCAATTTTCTGTAGGAGTATCTCCATCTTTTGTTTTGGTAGTGGCATTGTTGGTTACTGCTGGCGTAATATTAGTAAACGAAATTCCGTTTCTTTTTAAACAACTTTTTGTTTACATTATTACAAATCGTTCACTTGAGAATAATGATGCTTCTTTCATTATTATTTCTATTGTAAAAATACTTATCGCATTTTTATTAATTGGTGAGCGGAAGTTTATTATTCAATTAGTAGTAGATGGTAAATCTAAAAACAAACAAATTGATACTGAGGAATAATTTTATGGCTTGTTAGCTTAGTATAACCTTAACTATATCTCGTTAAATTTTACTATGCAGTAGTCATTGGTATGCATGCACAACATAGCTTACTTCGTACCAACAACAACAACACCTTAGTAATAATTAAGAAATGCCATTTTTTGTGCCGTAGGCACTACCTATTTGTAACCAATTAAATCAATAATGCATTTTGCCGCTTAGCGGCTACCCTTATATTTCATAGTTGCGTACCTACGGCACGCTTGTTATCAATTATGTTTTTGTTTACAAATAAGTAGCCTCTACGAGGCAATTTTAAACTTTTTCACACTAGTGCAAAGTGCTAGTATTTCAAAATAAATACAAAACTACAATAAGGTAATAGGTGCAGCGCACCCCAATCTTTGTAGCTGCCATGCAGCAAAGAGTTCCACAGGTGCAGCGCACCGTAATCTTCGTTTGTAGTTTTATAATAATGGAGAAAAATATTTCGGTGCGCTGCACCTAAGTGTATGCGTATGTATGAAGGTTACAAATATTTCGGTGCGCCACACATGTATAAAAAATAATTTCTAAAATCTAGTGATTGTTACTAATCAGAAAACGCTATTCAATTATCTCCATATAATCATCTATAGAAATAATAGGCAAAACAGCCGTGCCTTCTTTCATTAGTTTTGCATCTCTAGATAAAAAATAATCTAACTTATGATTAAGGGCAGCATAATATTGTAATGCATCTTCTATATCATTTATTTTGGAGTGTAAGGCAGTGAGTGTAATTGTATGAGAAATGTCAATTATTTTAATATCTACCAATAAGGTCAACAAAATTTCTTTTGCTTTTTTTGCGCCATATTCTTTTGTGAGCCAGTAGCCCACAATATGCACAATAGAAGGTGTTATGTAACCGTGTACTTTTCCACTTACAACAAGTTCTATTAGCTTTTTTGCTTTGGCATAGTCAACTCGTTTTAGTGTAAAGTCAAGCAATATATTTGCACCAATAAAAACTTTAAAAGCTATTTTTTTTTGCTTGGTTCTTATAAAACAAATCCTTTAGGTTAGCATTGTTTGAAATCTTCGTAGGTGCATCCAAGCTTTCTATCAAATCAATAATGTTTTTCTTTTTCTTTGGCTTAGTAAGCATTTTAAAATAATTTTCTACCAATTCAGATAAACTAGTTTCATTTTTTACGGCATACTGCTTTACTTTTTTAAGCAATGCTTCATCTATGGTAAGATTTAATCTTGTTTTCATTTATCTAATTTCCGAATATTTAGATTGTGAGCATATTTAAGCCGAAGGCAAAAATATTTCTGCAGGTAATTTAAAATAATTCCTCAAACGTTGTGCTACCTTCAAGGTTATTTCTCTGCGCCCAGCAAGTAAAGAAGATACATGCCCTTTGCTGCCAATAATGGTTTCTAAGTCTTTTGCTTTTACACCATTTTCTTGCATTTTTAATTTTATGGCATCAATGGGGTTTATGTTTGGTATAAAAATATGTTTATCCTCATAATCTTTTAATAACAGCAATAACAAGGCAAGTTCATCTGCTTCTGCAGAGCCTTCCTTTGCTTGAAAAATAGCCATGGTGCGTTTTGTAGCTTTTTGGTAAGCGACTTCTGTTTTTATTATTTTCCAGTTCATATTACAAAATTGTTACAAAGTTTTCAAACTAAACAATATATTTTTTATTACTGTATCTTTAAATCATCATTTGCAACGCCATACAATAATCACTCATGAAAAAAATACTCACCCCCATTCTCTTATTTTTCTCCGTAACTACCTTCTCCCAAAAAATAGAAAACATCATCATCATTACAACTGATGGCTTTAGATGGCAAGAAGTTTTTACAGGCATGGATAGTAGTATTGCAAATAATGCAAAATACAATCAAGAAGATAGTGCAGTCATTTTTAAAAAATATTGGGCAGCTACAGAAATAGAAAGAAGAAAAAAACTACTGCCATTTTTATGGAGCACAATAGAAAGCAAAGGACAAATTTATGGCAATAGAAAATATGGCAATAAAGTAAATGTTGCCAACCCGTATTGGTTTTCGTACCCGGGTTATAACGAAATATTTACGGGCTATGCAGATACATTGGTAAATAGCAATGATTATAAACCCAACCCCAATACAAACTTGTTGGATTTTGTAAACAAACAACCAGCCTACAAAAATAAAGTAGCAGCCTTTGCTGCATGGCATGCTTTTGAAAGAATTTTGAATAGAGAAAAAACGGGTTTGCCAATTGTAAATGCCTTTGATAAAATAGCCGATAAAAAAGCTACGGCCAATGAAATATTGCTAAACAACATACTGCAAGATTCGTACAAACCCTTTGGCGAAGCGGAATGTTTAGATGTGTTTACACACTTTGCTGCCAAAGAATATTTGCTACAAAAAAAGCCAAAGCTCTTATACATAGCGTATGGAGAAACAGATGAATGGGCACACGAAGGCCATTACCGAGATTATTTAAACGCCGCCAACCAAGTAGATAAATGGATAAACGAATTATGGAATTTTATACAAAACAATCCTACCTATAAAAATAAAACAGCCATATTTATAACAACCGACCATGGTAGAGGAGATGATGTAAAGCAAGAATGGACAAGCCACAACAATAAAATTGTGGGTGCTAATGAAATTTGGTTTGCAGTTATTGGACCAACAATTTCACCAAAAGGTGAAGTGAAAAATGCACAACAATTATATCAAAAACAATTTGCACAAACACTTACACAATTGCTAAACATAAATTTTGAATGCGAACACCCTGTGGCAGAAAAAATACATTTGAATGGGAATTAGTACTTTTATAAAAAACTTGTGATGGGTATTACAAAATATATTGCAAAGCATTTACGAGAAATTTACTTTGGTGGAAATTGGACAACATCAAATTTAAAAGATACTATAAGTGATATTACTTGGCAGCAAGCAACCCAAAAAGTATATGACTTTAATACCATTGCCACGCTTACATTTCACACTACCTACTATGTGGCAGCTTTATTAAAAGTGTTGCAAGGTGGCCCACTAGATGCCAAAGATGCCCTGAGTTTTATACATCCCGTAATTAATTCACAACAAGATTGGGAGCAATTGCTTAATAAAGCTTGGATAGATGCTGAAGCTGCAGCAATCCTAATTGAAAATATGCCAGATATAAAATTGCATGAAAACTTTACGGATGAAAAGTATGGCAATTACTACAGAAATATTCATGGCATGATTGAACACATGCATTATCATCTTGGACAAATTGTTTTGATAAAAAAGATTATTCTGCAAAATTCTTGATGCTTTATTTTTTTTGTATTAAAAAGGATTGTTTTCAACTTATTTCTTCGCTAAAATTTGGTTATCTTAATAATATTTTCAACAATGGTTATACCAATTATAAATTTTACCTGGTCTGTTAAATTATAAAAGTTGTCAGGCTGAGACACTCTTAAAAAGAATTTTAAGTTCTTTGCAAATGGCATTTAAGAAAAGTTTTCCGCAGCTTCGCTGCGAAAAATACTGTTTGCCACAAAGCCGCAAAGGCACGAAGCAGAAAAAATGCTTCGCATTTTTCCTTTGTGTCTTGGAGACTTAGTGGCTAAAATTAATTTTTGTAAAATTTTTTTTAAAAGCCTTTTAGTAAACATGTCATTTGCAGCTTGTCGAGGCGGGTTTCATTAGGTGCAACGGTTTCGACAAGTTCATCCTTACAATATTCTTTTTTTTGACTTTGTATTATTTATAATTGGTATTATTTTATTTTTATGAAAAATATATAAAATAAAAAAAAGAGGCTGAAAAAATTCAGCCTCTCTATAAAATTTAATTCTTACTATTAGTTGTTATTTTAGTAGGTGGTATCACTATTTTTTCTTGAATCGCCTTTACTTTTTCATCGAATGTTTTTGTAATAATTGCATTCTTTGTTTCAGCTTTAGCCACTTCTTTTTCTAACCCTAATACCCTTTCTTCTTGCAGGTTAGATGGTTTTACTTCTTGGTAACAAACAGAAGTGTATAGTTCAGTTATCTGCTCTCTTATGCGTTCCTCATCTGCAAAAATAGATGTTTGTTTAGTAGCCATTAACGTACCACGCAGCACTTCTAACGAGTCATAATATTGTTGAGCAATCTTTTTCGATTGTGGGTTGTCAACTTTTTCTATCAATGCTTTTAATCCCTTTTGTTTACGACTTACATCATCAGATACCTTTGCCAATTGCTCATGCATATTATACAATTTCATGGCTGTGTTATACTGTGCTACACGATCTGGTATGTTGAAATCAGCTTTTGGTTCTGCCCTTAATTCTAACTTACTGTCATATACTTTTTCGCCTACTTTTACCTTTACTGTATATTCACCTGGCAAAACCATAGGAGCAGTAAAGCCACTAAAATCAGGCTTACTGCCACCACTAGCTACTTTTGGCGGCGTAGTGCGCATGTTCCAATACACTACATTTAACCCCTTTCGTTTAGAGCCTGGTATGGTTTGTAATAATTTACCTTGCTTGTCATACACTTCTATTTTTACATCACCAGTATTTAATCTGTCTCTAAAATAATATTTAATAGGCGCTTGCTGCGGCGTGTTATTGGCAGCCCAACCTTCACTTTGTGTACCCACCGTTTGATATTTGCCCATTGTTAATTCTATGGGTTTACTATCAAAAATATACACTTCTTTGCTTGCCATATCGTTGGTCATGTTTCGCATAGCCGTTATATTATCTACAATTAAAATACCTCTACCATGTGTGCCAATAATTAAATCATTTGTGGTAGGATGTATTTGTATATCCCTCACCATTGCCTTCCAAGGAATATTATTTTTCATGCGAAACCATTTTCCACCGCCATCTAAACTGGCATATAAACCCATTTCTGTTCCAAGAAAAAGTAAATCTTTATTTACATTGTCTTCTTTAATTTTATGGGCAAAAGAATTGAATTCTTCACTCACAAATTTTGTCCAAGTTTTACCCATGTCTGTTGACTTAGCGGCATACGTTTTATGGTCACCATACATATGGTTTTCCCAGGTGGCATACACGGTATTTTTGTCAAACTTGCTTGGCTCTATACTGCTTACCCAGCTTTGTGCAGCTATACCTGCGGTTGCATAATTCTTAGCTACATTGGTCCATGTTTTTCCGCCATCTGCTGTGTATTGCAAGTTGCCATCATCTGTACCTACCCAGATAATATTTTCATCTAACGGCGATTCTGCAATGGTAAAAATCGTACAATGGTTTTCTGCAGAAGTATTGTCAGCACTCATTCCGCCAGATTTTTCTTGCTCTTGTTTCTTTTTATTATTGGTTGTTAAATCTGGAGAAATTTTTACCCAGTTTCTACCTTGCTCTGTTGATTTGTATAAATATTGTGAAGCTACATAAAGGTTCTTTTTATTTTTACTTCCTATTACAATTGGTGTGTTCCAGTTAAAACGCAATTTTTCTTCGCCTTGGGCTTGTAATGGTTGTATGCTATAGGATGTACCTTCTTTTGTATCAATTCTGTTTACGTGTCCACCTTGGTATTCCGCATATACAATGCTCTCATCTACACCATCTGGTTGTACCCAAAAACCATCACCGCCATATATAAATTTCCAGTCTGCGTTTTTTATTCCAAAAGCTGCTTGGCTAGGTGCCATCCAACTACCATTATCTTGCAAGCCACCATACACATTATACGGCACTTTATTATCTATGGCTACATGATAAAATTGCGGCACAGGTAGTGATGCCAATAAAATCCAAGATGCACCTCTATCTGTACTCATATACACACCACCATCTGTACCCAAGTACATTTGATTTGTGTATTGTGGGTTTATCCATAAGGCATGATGGTCAGCATGCACAGTTCCACCACCATCTGCAAATGAATTTCCACCATCATCACTATAGCTAAATCCATAACCTGGTCTGTAAACCCTTTTCGCATCTTTGGGATCTATAACCAAACAAGAAAAATAAAATGGACGGGAAACTACATTTACAATAGCGCTTTGCTGTTTCCAACTTGCTCCGGCATCATTACTAATATACAAACCAGTTTTTTCTGCTTCTACAATGGCTATGAGTTTGTTGGGTTCAGAAGGTGCCAATGCCAAAGCCGCTCTACCAAATGGTTTCTTTGGAAGGCCTGCTGTCATTTCATTCCATGTTTTTCCACCATCAATACTTTTATACATGCCACTACCATTGCCACCAGAGTTAAAAGAGTAAGGTAGGCGTCTAAATTCCCATGTGCTTGCATAAATTGTTTCAGGATTTATAGGATCCATAATTACATCTGCACAACCAGTTTTTTCATTGATGTATAAAATTTTTGTAAAAGTTTTTCCAGCATCTATTGATTTGTATAAGCCCCTGTTTTTACTATCACTCCACAAAGGCCCTGGGCATGATACATAAACAATATCTGAATTTTTAGGATTGATAATTATTTTACTGATATGTTCTGTGCTATCAAAGCCTGCGATTCTACTCCAGTTTTCGCCAGCATCTGTTGTTTTAAACAATCCATCGCCAATAGAAACCGTATTGCGCATATTGCTTTCACCTGTGCCTGCGTATACTGTTTTAGGATGTTGTTGGTCTATGGCAATAGCACCAATAGATTGGCAATATTTATCAAATATGGGTTCAAAAGAAACGCCTGCATTGGTGGTTTTCCAAACACCACCACCAGCAGTGCCAATGTACAATGTTCTTGGTTCGTTGTTTACGCCTTCCACAGCTGTAATGCGGCCTCCTGTAACAGCTGGACCTAGCTGCCTAGCCTTCATCATACCAAAAGTGGCAGAACTTATTTGTGAAAAAGAAGTAGCTGTACATATCGTAAATGCAAATGCAATTATATTTTTTTTCATGTGTTTATTTTTTAAGTTTTATTTGTCACATGGAATTCGCCGATAAACATATTTGTTGATTTCAACTTTTGTTATGGCTCATTTCATAAACTTTTATTTGTGTGGCTTTATAAATATTATTTTTTTGTAGAAAATAATTTTTCGTCTATTGGGGCATTCAATTCAATGTTATCAAACGTAAGATTATCTATTGTAAATGGAAACAATACCCCTTCTTTTGTCTTTTTAAAATTGTAATAATTGGATGTGTTAGAAGATTCCTGACCATTGCTTTCCCACTTTGCTGTTGTTCTTATAATGTAGTAAGTATCGGGATCTATAAAATAAAAAATTGTTTTTCCATTTTTTAAGTTTGCCCTCAATTGTATAGCATCTACGCCATCAATATCCTCATTTTCCATGAGCTCAATGGAATGTCCCTTGGCCTTATAATTTACCAGAGAAGTTTCTAAATCAAATTCATCATTAGATAATCTTACATCGTTGTCTGTCATACGTTCTGGCGTAACCATACCACCAAATGGACTAAAGTTAAATCCTGAGTCCAGAGTTATAATTTGGTAGCCTGTCATTCCATTAAAAGAGTAATCTGTTCGCTCAGATTTGTTGTGTACTGCATAAAAATTAATAGGATACTTTACACCTTGCGATTCTCCAAAGCCCATTTTTTTTATAGATTTTATGGTCATCAACTTTTCTTTCCCGCCCATGGTTTCAATGGTTTTCTCAATAATTTTATCCAGCTTGCTTTGTGAAAAGCTGTTAGAGCCTATTGCAGCAAAAAATAGGGCAAATACTAGTTTCTTCATGATGATGTTTTTAGTGATTAATTGACTTTTTAAAAATAAAGAAAAATATTTAGTAAAATATGTAATGTGTAAAGTAATGTATGAGCGGTAAAATATGGATATGGTAAAATGATACCCTTCTTTTATTTTTAAAAAAGTGTTTGCTATAATCTATTGCATAATAAAAGCTGAAAAAAGATTCACTGCTCAGCGTAGCCCGCATGGAAGCGACACCGAGTATATGTAAGCAAGCGCAGCGCAGCTTACATATGCGAAGGTATAGCGTACAGGCGGAAACCAATGCTTGTAAGAAATTTGAAGTTGACGCTCCTAAAAAAAATCTTGTAACACCCTCACATTTTCGTAATTTACCTTTTCAAAAATTACCATCAATGAAATTTACTATTACATCAATTGCGCTTTTTATTACCAGTATTTTATTTGCACAAAAAACTTCTAGCACCGATTCCATTTTGTTTGGCAAAGTAAAGTACCGCCAAGTAGGTCCATTTAGAGGTGGGCGTAGTGCAACAGTGGCGGGCAGTTACAAACATAAAAATACTTTCTTCTTTGGTGCTACTGGCGGCGGCGTTTGGAAAACAACCGACGGTGGTAGCAATTGGAAAAACATTAGTGATAAATATTTTGGTGGCTCCATAGGTGCGGTGGCATTGGCACCATCGGACGAGGCGGTAATATACGTAGGCGAGGGAGAGAATACGCTACGAGGCAATGTGAGCGAGGGTATTGGGGGTATGTGGCGCAGCGATGATGGTGGTAGAAGTTGGAAAAATATTGGACTGAAAAACACAAGACATATTGGTCGCATCATTGTACATCCTAAAAATGCTGATATAGTTTGGGTATCTGTTATTGGACATTTATTTGGCGCAAGCGAGGAGCGTGGTATTTTTAAAACGATGGATGGCGGCAAAACTTGGCGTAAAGTTTTATTTGTAAATGCAAATGC
>JANOZW010000023.1:0-12660 GCA_031429575.1 Ferruginibacter sp. | reverse complement strand
AAGAGAAAAATTGGCAGAGCTTACTAGCCTTGGTATTGATGCCTATCCAGCGGCATTGTACCCTGTAAACGTAACTGCGGCAGAAATAAAAGAAAAGTATAAAGGCGAAGAAAATAAAGCAGATTTTGCAAACGTGTGTGTAGCAGGACGCATAATGAGTGTACGTGATATGGGCAAGGCAAACTTTGCAGTACTGCAAGATGCTACAGGCAAAATACAATTTTACATAAAGCAAGATGATATTTGCCCTGGCGAGGATAAAAGTATGTATGCAAATGTTTGGAAAAAACTGATGGATATTGGTGATTTTATTGGTGTAAAAGGATATGTGTTTACTACAAAAACTGGCGAGACTTCTATACATGCAACTGAATTTACAATCTTAAGTAAATCACTTCGTCCATTACCTATTGTAAAAGAAAAAGATGGCGAATCGTTTGATGAAGTAACTGACCCTGAATTTCGTTATCGCCAACGCTATGCAGATTTGATAGTGAACCCTGGTGTAAAAGAAGTTTTTATAAAGCGTACAAAAATGGTAAATGCCATTCGTACTTTTTTAAATGAGCGTGGTGCATTGGAAGTAGATACACCTGTGTTGCAAAGTATTCCTGGTGGTGCAGCGGCACGCCCGTTTACTACACATCACAATGCGTTGGATGTACCCATGTATATGCGCATAGCAAATGAACTGTATCTTAAAAGGCTTATCGTTGGTGGGTTTGAGTGGGTATATGAGTTTAGTAGAAATTTTAGAAATGAAGGAATGGATCGCACACATAATCCAGAGTTTACGGTGCTAGAATTTTATACAGCCTACAAAGATTATGAGTGGATGATGGATACTACAGAGCAGCTGTTAGAAAAAACTGCAGTGGCAACTAATGGAATACATACTGTGATGATGGGTGAAAATGAAATTAGTTTTAAAGCGCCATACAAACGCATAACCATGTATGATGCTATAAAAGAACATACAGGTTTTGATATTAGCGAAATGGATGAAGCAGGTATAAGAGATGTATGCAAGCAATTACATATTCATGCAGATGAAAAGTGGGGTAAAGGAAAATTGATAGATGAAATATTTGGTGGCAAGTGTGAGCATCATTATATACAGCCTACATTTATTACAGATTATCCTGTAGAAATGAGCCCGCTTACAAAAAAACACCGCAGCAAACCAGGGTTGGTAGAGCGTTTTGAGTTGATGATAAATGGAAAAGAAATTGCCAATGCTTACAGTGAACTGAACGACCCGATTGAACAACGTGCAAGATTTGAAGATCAAATAAAACTCATGGAGCGTGGCGATGACGAAGCTATGTTTATAGACTATGATTTTCTTCGTGCATTAGAATATGGCATGCCGCCTACAAGCGGTATTGGTTTTGGTATAGATCGTTTGTGTATGCTACTTACAGGACAAGTGTCTATACAAGACGTGCTTTTGTTTCCAATGATGAGGCCTGAGAAAATGGATTAAGAAAAAAGTAAATTATTTTAAACGCCCCAAAACTTTTTTTGGGGCTTTTTTGTAAATAGGAATAAATTTTGTGTGTAATGAAGAAAGCCATGTTTTTTACAGCTGCCGTTTTATGTGTATTTATGGGATTCACTTCTTGTAAAAAAGATAATACCATTGAGCCTGATATGATTACTGATACAGCAAAAATAGATTCCATCGCTTCTTACAAAATTATTATTACCGGCACTTGGGCAATGCCGCAACATACAATTCCTCCCACAGAGCATTTTACACAATTTATTGGATTAATACATAGCGACGAATGCAATGTATTTAAACTCGGCACACTGGCTAGTAAAGGCGTAGAAAATGTAGCCGAAGTAGGAAGCAGTACTGTATTAAAAAAAGAAATGGACTCGTTAATTTTAGCAAACAAAGCATTAAGTAAATTCTTTCTAACCATACCAGGCATTGTAGGAAAAGATTCTACCAATATTTCTGTAAACATTAAAAACGCAAGAATAAGTTTTGAATCTATGTTAGCACCAACGCCAGATTGGTTTGTGGGTATAGATAGTTACAACTTAATACAAAATGGAAAATGGGTAACGGATATAACAATACCAGTATATGGCTATGATGCAGGTACAGAAGATGGAGATGTATTTGGTTATGCAAATCCTGCTACAGTTCCTCAACAACCTATTAGTTTAATGACACCTGCAAATGCAAGTGTCATTGCAAATGGCAATATGGTTATTGCGCCTTTTGCTAGTTTGAGGATTATGAAGTTGTAAAATTTTTAAAATCCTATTTTACAAGTACCTCTTTAATTTTGATATTCACAGAAAGTTGTAGTCCGCCATTAAATAAAACCAAATCAGATTTTATTAACCCAATACCTTGGGCATAATAAAGATCGCCAGATGTCATAACTACTCCTGTTAGCGTTTTTGTTTTTTCAGTATATACTTTGTAAACATTTTTAAAAGTAAATGCGTCCAAATTAAAGACAGCCGTTTTTTGTTTTATAGTATATGTAAATGTTTCATCGCCATTTACACCGCCAATCCAACTTTGATTTATACTTTTTGAAGTATCTAAAACTAATAACTGAGGCTTAGTAGTACCTGGCGTAAAAATGGTATAATATTTTCCGCCATCTTGCTTTATATATTGGTTTCCATTTTGCTCATCCGAAAAAACATGGTAAGTAACACCGTTAATGGTACTATCATAATTTAAACTTATAAAATTATACTCGATAGGTGCAGATACTGAAGTGGTTTTAGTGTAGCGCCAAAAAGAACTCGGTACACTTGGCTGGTAAGAAAGCGAATCTTTACTTCCCGCATTACTAACACTATTAATAACAGTTTCCTTTTTGCAACCCACAAAAAACAAAAAACTGAAAATTGGCAACAATAAGTATTTCATAATATCGCATTTTAAACAATAAAAGTACGATTTTATTATTAATCGTACTTTTAAACTGCTTTACATAAGTTTATTGCATTATAGTCAAAGGCTTATCTGCACTATTTTCTTCAATTACAAACAATGCTTTTTTAAATGTAGTAAACTGATTTCCTTTATAAATTTTTGTACCTACAGGAAAAGACTCTGTTATACTATCATTGGCATTTATACCAATACCATAGCTACCACTTATAGGATATTTTACACTCAAGCTTACTTTTGTATCGGTGTTATTTTTGATAATAACTTTTATCATTTTAACTTTTACATTATTTTCCTGATTATTTTCAGCACCTTCTTCTTTACTAGTAAAAATATTTCCATTACCTCTCCTAGTTGTTTCAATGTTTTTTGCTAATAATTTTTTCGCATTCACAGTTCCATTACCTGAGCATACAATATCTAATTTATTTACATAGCCGCTTAAAGTAGCGCTACCATTATCTATACATTTTATTCTAAAATAATCTCCAGTAATTCCATTTACGGTTAACCCATTATTTCCGTCATGCAATACATATATTAGCGATGGTAGAGCAATTTTAATTTTAATATTTGTATTCTCAATATACATTCTATTGTTTTTATTTCCCTTTAGAGAAATATCTAGTCCATTATCATCAACAGATACGTTTAATAATTCTTCCAGATTATCATCAATAGCTACTTCTATAGCAAATGGTTTACCTACCTCAATTTCTACGTTACCATCTAAATCTCGTAAGTTTACTTTGTTAAAATTTGTGTAGGTAAAAGTTTTATTAATAATTTTTTCAGAACCTTTTAACGGCCCTCTTTGTGCGTATGAAATGCTAACAAATATTACTGTTGCGATTCCTAATAATAATTTTTTCATGTTGTTTTATTTTTTAAGACATGTTAAAATAGTTGTTAATTTTTACTCCTCCACTTTATAATCAATCTTCAAAACATTTGGATTAAAATTTTTGAAAAATAAATGTCCATTTGCTGGTACAGTAATGGTAAGTGTTTTACCTGCTTGCAAAGATGGACTAATCCATTTTTCACTGCCACTACTTTTTACGGTATATACTTCGCAAGATTGTGTAGCCGATGGGTTAGATAATGTAACTGTAAAACTAGGATGCAACACATCTTTCCAAATTCTAAATTCCCCTTTTTCGGGTAGCTCTATTGTGCCTTGCTTTGGTTGAATAACTGCCATAGAGCCTGTAGATTTACATGAAATGGCAATGGTAATAATTGTTAATAATGCTAATGTGAAACGTTTCATTTTTTTAAATTTAAGTGATTGAAAATTTATGTCTACTTTTTTATTAAGTTTTTAAATTGGCGGTTTACAATTTTGAAACCATCGTAAATTATTTTATAAAAGATATTTTTTAAAATCCATTAGCCGTAATCAATTTTTTTACAAACTCAATTTCTGTATCAATGCCATTTAATTTATCAGCTATTTTTGGTATTACTTTATAGTCTAAAAAATTTACTGGAGGTATAGAATAAGGTATATCAACCCCACCTCCTGTTACAGGTATCGTAAGTTTTATTTTACTATCAGGTAACATAAGGTTTAAACTCCAACCACCACTTCCTACCCCTGCATCCATATCGTCGCCATTATCTTCACCTATTACTTTTATAAAGCCCCCATCTTTTTGAATGAGATATTTCATCTTGCCTGCAAATGCAAATCCTGCAGAAAAAGTTAATCCATTTTGAAGGAGATAAACTTTGCCATTATATGCATTCTGCATTAAGGTTCTTCCTTTAGTGTCGTGCTCAGTATATTGAGGCTTTAATTTAAATCTACCATCAGCTATTTTATCTACCAATGCATATGGATTGTATTGAAATGCCATAAGTAACTGTTTATTTTGTTCTGTTTGTTCCACATATTTCAATTGTGTCATTCTATCGCTCTGAATGTATGATAACCCTGCATTCGTATCTGCTGGAATTGCTCTAAAATAACTGGTTGCTGTTTGCCAATTATCATCACCACCTTCGTTATTGCGTATATCTACTATCAAATTCTCAATACCATCTTTTTTAATTTCAGAAAACATTTTTTCAAATAAACTAGCAAATTTTATACTGTCATTTTCAACTCTGAAAGCTGAGAAAGTTTCAAATTTCAAGTACCCTAATTTTAGTTTTGGGTCAATCAATTTATATTCTACTAATTTACCCCAATCGGTTACATTTTTTCCTGTTTGTCTTTTATAAGTATCGGCAATTGTTTGAGGAAGTTCCGATTTCACCTGCAACTTTACCATTTTTGTTTTTTTGTATGGAATAATTTCCATTGCATAATTATCAGAAGGGTGCAAGGTTTGAAGTAAATAATGGAACTGAAAGTAATATCCTAAAACTTGATATTTAAATGTTGCGTTTCTTCCATTAGCAAAAATGTATTGGCAAAATTCTTTTGATAGGTCTTTAACAGAAATACCATTTATGCTTACAATCTCACTTCCATTTATTATCTGCTTATTGGTACTACAATTGTTTACAATAAATAATTTTTGGTCTATATAGTTAAGTATAAAAGGCAAATGCTTTCTACTTTTTGGTAAGCTATTCATTTTAAAATTTATACCCCCTTCTTTATTTGTCATATCTACGCCATCATGACCATGTTTTAATGCTGCCATAGAATACCTCACTTTCAAATAAAATTTTTCTGTTTCTGCATTATCGGTTAATGAATTGTAAACACTATCAAAGAGCGAATTAAATCTTGTAGGTGTTATAAACCAATTTAAACCTACATGCATTTCTTGCATACTAGTTTTAAAAATCTTAAAGTCGTCTTGTTGTTGCTTAAGCGAAAGTCCATTTTGTGCTGTTGCCGAATTAAGACCTAAAACGATAATACACATTACTGAAAAACCTACTAATAATTGTTTCATTTTATTTGTTTTAATTATGATTTATAAATATTTCTTATTACCACAGATTACACAAAAGCACAGAAAAATACATTTGCCAATATCTTCTAGTTCGTTACAATCTCCAAAGTATAAAAAACCAAACCGTGTCTCTGTGGGTTCTGTGGCAACATCTTAATTTTTTACTTTAATCCTATTCGCATCTTTGTTAGTATCTCTCTCCCTAGCTTGAAATTTTGTTTTACCAAAACTCCATACAAACTGCAACCTCACCCCACGGCTTTCCCACTTACGTAGATAAGTAAAATCCATGTTACCAAAATTTACCGTTTGCTTGTAACGTTGTGTATTAAAAACATCGTTCACATTTAAGCGTATAGATGCTTTGTCTTTCATTATTTTTTTCTTTACACCAAAATCTATGCTGCCAAATGCTGCCGTTTTAAAAATAGCTTGCTTAGTACCCGCATTAAACCAACTGCTCACTTGTGTACTCCAGCCTTTACCAAGGTTAAAATTTTGTTGTATGTAATAATTCAAACCAAATGTTTTTTCATTTAAAATACCGCTTGGTAATTTGCCTTTGTAGCGGTTGTAAAAACCAGTAATATTTGCATAGCCTTCCCACCATTTTGTAATAGGCATTGGTGCACTAATGTTTACATATGCATTATCCAAGCTGCCAATATTATCTTGTGTAACAGTTGTTTTTTCACCTATTTGTGTGGTAATCGTTTGGCTATAGTCTTTTGTGTGGTTATATCCTACAGCTATGTTCAATGCATAACGGTACGTATATTTCAATTCAAAATTATTGGTAAACTGTGGTTTCAAATAAGGGTTACCTTTTTCTGAAGTATAAATATCATAAATCGTTTCAAAAGGATTCATTGCTTGGTAGTCTGGACGATTTATACGCTTGCTATACGATACAGCAAACATATTTTTATCATTTATTTTATAGTTTACAAATGCAGATGGAAAAAGATTTACATAATTCGTATCAGGGTTTTTTATAGTAGCGTTTCTCAAATCTACAGAGCTACCTTTTACTGCTGAGTTTTCTACACGCAATCCAATTTGATACTCAAACTTTTTTATGCGTTGGCTAAAGTTTACATAAGCAGCATATACATTTTCTTTGTAGGTAAACATATTGCTACGTCCTGTATCCGTCATCATGCCTACTCCCACAAGGTTTGTCGCAAATAAATTATTACTAGTTGTTACGCTACTAAGCTTTACACCAATTTCTATTTTTGCTTGTTGCTTTTTTAGTTGCTTTGCATAATCAATTTTTAAAGCATAAATATGTATGGTTGTAGCCACATCTAAATCATTTGCACTTGTATTATACTTACTATTAGACTTATCTAAATAACTTGTAGCAAGATTAGTAAAATTTGTATTTTTAAAAAAAGTATAATCTGCATCAATGCTTAGTTCGTTGCCAATAGTATCTTCATATTTATAATTCAAATTGCTATTGTATCTTCTATTTTTATACAAGTTATCGTTGGTAGTAGTAAGCGATGAATCTATAAAACCATTGTTACTAATATTTGTAATGCCAGGTGTGTTAAATGGATTTCTATTACCATTCGTATTAAATAAAAACCCAAACGTATTTTTCTTATTCAAATAAAAATCTATTCCCGTTCTAATATTCGTACTCACATTTCTATCAATATCCACTGTGTTATTATTAAAGTTTTTTACCACAGTACCCACCGTTACATTTCTATTTATAAAACCAGTAGTATGTTGCAGGTTATTATCTACACTCACATTTGCAAAAGCATTTATTTTACCAGTGCGGCGGTTTATGCTAAACGAGCCATTGCTCCTGTAATGCTGCTGCTGCGTATAACCAAGCGATACACTTCCATTAGTACCTTTTATTTTATTTTTCTTTAAGCGAATATTTATAATGCCCGCATTGCCCTGTGCATCAAATTTTGCAGAAGGGTTTGTTATCAATTCAATTTTATCAATTGTACTTGCAGGCATGCTGCGAAGAAAAGCCGCCAATTCTTTACTACCCATTTGCGTTGGCCTGCCATCAATCATCACATTTACGCCAGCCTTGCCGCTCATGTTTATCACATCTTCACTCGTAATACTTATACCAGGTGCTTTTTGCAACATCTCAAAAGCGCTGCTACCCACCGCACTCATATCTGCCTGCACATTTATCACCGTTTTATCAATTTGTTGCTCAATAAACGGCTTCTTACTTTTTACAATTACGTCTGTAAGTTTTTGTGTTTTATTAAAACCTGTGTCCGCTGTTTTTTGCTGTGCCATAGCTGTAAGCGAAAAAAGGCAGCTCATAATTGTGATAATCTTTTTCATAAAAATCATTTTTAGTGGTGATTGATAAAGCAAAGATGGCTCAGCAAAAAGCTGTGGTCGCTGCAAATGATGATATGAGGCGTACTAAGTTGGTATCAAATGATGTTTGTATGATTTGGTACGTTTCAAATTGTGTAAGTAATTAAAAATGAAGAAATAAAGTTTTATAAGTTGTGACAATTATTTTTATCTTTTCTTAAAGAATTTTAAAAAGGCTCATAAAATAAGCTTCGCTTTATTTATGAGCCGAGCTAGAACAGCAGCTTTGGGCAGCATTGGTGGCGTCGCACATTTCATCTTTATCTCTTTATTCATCTTTTATTATGGAGTAGATAGATGTGGTAGATAACCATAAAATAAAAGAAGCCGACTTTTTTAAAAGTCAGCTTCTCCTTATCAGTATAATAAAAATGCTTTAATAATGAAATTTACAAGATATAAACTCAATTAAATCTTCTTCCACTTTATAAACTAATCTATGTTCGTCAGTAATTCTTCGAGACCAATATCCTGCGTAGTCATATTTCAAAGCTTCAGGTTTACCAGTTCCCTCAAAAGGTGTTTTAGTAGTTTCTTTAATCAATTTTTGAAGCTTGGCGAAAACTTGTTTATTATCCATTTGCCAGTCATTGTATTGTTCAAAAGCTAATGGTGTAAATAAAATTTTCCTCATAAATCTTCTAATTTTACTTCTATAAACTCCTTATTCTTTGCCTGTGCTATTGATTTATCTAGCATTGCTTTGTTTGCTGCCGTTGACATTAAATAAGCCGTTGCGTCAAGCTCCTCCTCTACAGTAAGTACTATTGGGCGTTCTTTAAATGTAGATTTTATGGCATCTAAAATATCTGCATTAATATCTGCTGCCGAATCCAAATGATATGTAGTGTACATGATTATTTTTTAATTTCGTTTGCTAAAGATAAAATATTTTTATAACTTTTCTGTTAAATTTAGTAATGATTCAAAAAATTACTTTTGAAAAACATAAATAACTAAGATTAAATAAATACTTATAATAAAGAATTAAATTACAATACAAAAAGAAAATATGACAGAAACAACAGAACAACATTTTCTAGACAAAATTTTTGCATCAAGCGGTATTACCAAAGAAGAACTATCACTCATTGTACCTAGATATAGAGAGGTAAAATTTGACAAAAATGATTACTTATTAAAAGAAGGCCAAGTAGAAAAGAAATATTGGTTTATCGAAAGTGGTTTTATACGTTCTTATATTATAGACACAGAGGGAAACGATATTACTTTTAATCTATACGCAGCAGGTGATGTGGTGATTGATTATCCATCCATATTCTTTTTTGCCCCAACTAGAGAAAATATACAAGCATTAACAGATTGTGTTTGTTGGGAAATAGATGTAGAATCTTTTCAAGAATTATTTGGTAGCATTCCAAATTATAGAGAACAACAAAAAGGACTACTTGTAGGCAGTTACTTTGCATTAAAAGAACATAGTATTTCTTTAATAGCAGACGAAGCAAAGGACCGATATTTAAAACTTTTAAAAGAAAAACCACACATCATTCAAAATGTATCTTTAAAGCATATTGCAACCTTTTTAGGTGTAACAGATACTTCACTTAGCCGAATTAGAAAAGAAATTTCTAGCTAAAATAACTTCTTGTCATATGACAACTTTTAATTTTTTTGATGGGCACATCTTTGCTTTATCAATAACAATTAAAATATAAAATTATGACACCGACTACAGAATTTATGTTGCTCTTCAGATTTGAGCCAACCAACGAACAACCAACACCTGAGCAATTGCAAGAAATGCAAAAACAATGGGGCGCATTTATTGGCAACATTGCCATGCAAGGAAAACTAGTAAGCACACACCAACTAGGCTTTGAAGGAAACCAAATTTCAGCAGACCAAACAACCAAAAAGGGCTTTCACATTGCAGAAGGGCAAACCTTAAGTGGTAATATGGTTTTGAAAGCTGAATCTTTAGAAGTAGCTACAGAGCTTGCAAAAAACTGTCCAATAATCCTTATGGGTGGTAGTGTAGAAGTACGTAGCCTTATCCCAATGTAAAAATTTAAAAAACTTATTTAAAAACTTTTAAAAATGAACAAGAAAATGATATTTACAATAATTGGAATTGCTCTAGCAGCATTCACAGGATTTGGCTTATACAAAGCTAATGGTTTGAAAAATATCCAAATCGTAAAAACTGTTACCATTAAAGGCACAAACCAACAAGTGTTTGACATGGTAAAATACTTAAACAATTTTCCTAAATGGTCGCCTTTTTTGGCAGAAGACCCAACACAAAAATATGAAGTAAAGGGAACTGATGGAACAGTAGGTGCGCAATATCATTGGGATGGCAACGGAGGAAAAGATGTAGGATTTCAAGAAATTGCAAAAATTGATGAAGGAAGGTTTGTAGGTATGAAATGTGATATTCAAAAACCATTTGTAGCAAAACCTACTTTTGACTATTACTTTACCGACACGCTTAATGGTATTGAAGTAAAGCAAGATTTTAAAGTAGAATCAGACATGGTAAGTGCATTTTTTATGTGGCTTGGTGGTGCAAAAGCAGGTATGGAAAAAATGAACCAATCAGGGTTGGACTTACTTAAAAAAACAGTAGAAACTAAAAATTAAAAACTAAAAAACCTATAATCATGGATAAGACAGTAACCACAATGATAGAAAACCTGAAAGAAAAAACAGGTCATTCTTTAGATGAATGGAAAAAAATAATAGCAAAAGAGAAACTAGTAAAACATGGTGAAATTGTAAAGTTTTTAAAAGAGTCTCATCAGGTAACTCATGGTTACGCAAGTGAAATTGCTTTAAAAGTGTTAGGCTCAGATGCTGATTCTACAACTGATACTGATGGATTAATTGAAAGCCAATATAAAGGCAAGGAGCATTTAAAAGCTTTTTATGATAAATTGATTTCAGCAATTCAATCATTTGGTGCTGATTTTGAAATATCACCGAAAAAAACTTATGTAAGCTTAAAAAGAAAAAAACAATTTATAATTTTAAATCCCGCATCAAAAACAAGGTTTGAAATTGGCTTTAATTTAAAAGGGGTAGAAGCAAAAGGGAAATTGGAAAATGAAAAACCGAATGGTATTTGCTCTCATAAAATAAATCTTTCTGATATAAGTGAAATTGATAAAGAAGTAATTGATTGGGTAAAAAAAGCATTCGACAATGCAGGATAATAAAAGTCCTTAAACTCTTTTTTTCTCTGCAATTCTTTTTAAGAATTGCAGAGAAAAAAAGGAGTTTTTATTTTATCTAAAAATTTTAGGAAATGTGGTATTACTAATAGTTTTCTTTTGATTGTAAAGGATTAAAAAAAATGGCTTATTTTTAAATCTTATATGACCAAACTACAATCAATCCTCCACAAACCATACCCACTCGAAGAACGAAAACTAGCGCAAATAAAATTGGCTTTCATATTTGCATCAGTTGTTTTTTTATTTCTATTGCTTTTAAGACCATTTGGCGATTCCCCAAATTTTAATCAAGTTTTGTTAAACAGTGCCATTGCAGGTTTGCTTACATTTACTGCTATCATTTTCGATTTTTTTGTTTTATCTCCTTTGTTTCCACAATTTTTTAAAGAAGAAAAATGGACAATACTTCGGGAAATTATTTTTACCATTATCATCATTACTACCATTGCTACTTTTAATGTAGTAGCTGGGGTATTTTTATGGAATGGTAGTTTTTCATTTACCAATTGGCTATCCATGATTTTTTATACTGCTGTAATTGGTATTGCACCTGCCACAGTAAGTATTCTTATAAACCAAGCAAGGCTTTTAAAAAAATACAGAAATGAAGTAATCATTATAAACGAAAACTTACCAGCGCATTCAAATCCAAAAGAAGTAATAGTTGTAACCGTTCCAAAACTAGAAACTGAGAACTCTGTAGAAGAACCGAAAATAGAAACAACTTTTCACCTACCTACTAACATAACCCTACAAGCCGAAAATGAAAAAGACAACGTTACTATATTATATACAGCCTTTTTAGCCGCCACCTCGGCAGATAACTATGTAAAAATCTTTTATCAGGAAAATGAAAGACTAAAAACCGCTATCATCCGTTCTACCTTAAAGCGTGTGGAAGAAAATACAGCCGCCTTTCCACAATTTTTTCGCTGTCACCGTACAGCCATCGTAAATATGAGTTTGGTGCAAAGTGTAAATGGCTCAGCTCAAGGGTATCGGCTGCAACTTCCATTGCTACAAGAAGAAATACCCGTTTCTCGTAATCTCAATCAAGTAGTAAAAGAAAAACTTGCAGCCATAAAATAATTTGAATTATCCCTAAAGAAATTTACAGTTATCTCCCACCTCGCTTTTTTCACTACGAACCCAAACGGGGTTCAATATGAGTAACCACGGGTGCAACCCGTGGGCATGGCGCTAGCCATGACATGGGCATATGCCGCAAGCCATAACGTAGGCA
>JANOZW010000022.1:0-43857 GCA_031429575.1 Ferruginibacter sp. | reverse complement strand
TACACAAAACATTAGAGGAAGTAAGTGAGTTTATTAGCAAAGAGACTAAAGCATTTACTAAAAAAGCTGTAATAAAAACTTGTCAATTTGAATATATTGTTTCAGATTTAAATTGGACAGCTTAATAATTATACTTGGTATAAATTTTGATCTACAATAATATTCGTACAAAAAATATAAATTTTTTTTCAAAATATAAATCTTTTTTATATGTTAAATCGTTAATGATTCTAATTAAACGTCAACATTAAAAAAACAAATATGAAAAGAACATTTTTATCATTTGCAATTGTAGCTACAATTGTATTTGCATCATGCGCAGATGGAGAAAAAAAGACAGAAGTTGTAGAAACAACAACAACTACTACAGAAACGCCTAAAATGGAGACCACACCCGATACTACAAAAGTAGAAACAGGTGTAATGGTAGGTGGCGCAAACATGGTACCATCAAAAAACATTGTAGAAAATGCGGCAGGTTCTGCTGACCATACTACATTGGTAACTGCTGTAAAAGCTGCAGGTTTGGCTGAAACTTTGAGTGGAGCAGGTCCATTTACCGTATTTGCACCTACAAATGCCGCTTTTGATAAATTACCAAAAGGTACCGTAGAAACTTTGGTAAAACCAGAGAGCAAAGCAAAACTTACCGGAATACTTACCTACCATGTAGTAGCAGGTGCAGTAAAAGCAGCTGATTTAAAAGATGGACAAAAAGTAAAAACACTGCAAGGAGAAGAACTTACGGTATCTATTAAAGATGGCAAAGTAATGATAAATGGTGCTACGGTTACTACCGCAGATGTAATATCTAGCAATGGAGTAACACATGTTGTTGACGCAGTGTTAATGCCAAAAAAATAATACCCTTATATTTTAAATTGTAATTCAAAAAAAGACTGCTTATCGGCGGTCTTTTTTGTTTTATTATTTTAGGTAGTATTGTTGTAAGGTTGATGTTGGCCAATTATCCTTATACTAATAGTTACAAATAATTTGTGTAGATAAATTGGTACCAATTGGGTAATTTTTTGGGAAAATACGCAGTATAGAAATCTGTGAATGGATATCTTTAATGTCTACAATTTTTTATTTGTCGTATAACTTGTGTAGCCAATGTGGTAGAAAGTTATCGCATAATATATTTACACCGTTTCTCTAAAACACTAAATGATATTGTTAATGTTAGTGCATACAACCAATATAAATTTCGGTTTGTTTTACATAAGCTGTATTATACTTTTTTTTTACTTTTACCAACGCTTTTTTTACCAACGCTGCATCACCACTTGCAGTAGTTACAATATAATATCCTTTTGCAAAACCATCAAAAGCGTCGGAATAATCTATGGTTACAAATTCACCATCATCATACCTGCCCCTGCTTACATAGCAAGGATAATCCCAGCCATTTCCTTCACATTCTTTGGTGCTAAATGTCAATCCGCTTTCTTTATTTGGTTTCAATCCTTTTAAATCTAGTTTTACATTTAATTTGCTTGCAGCTTCTGCAGCAATTTTTTTTGCTTCGGTATAATTTTTTGAAGATAGTATTATCAAAAAACTTTTCTTTACATAAGGTCTATTATCGCTTATTTCTGTTTGTGCATTTGATGTGATAAAAGAAAATAATAAAATGAGTGTGAGAATATATTTCATATTTTTTATTTTAAAAGTAGTACATATTTTGTGAGGTAATTGTTAAACTCTCCCTTGCAAAGGTTTATCTAAAAAAAGTGGCGAAGGGTATCAGTACACAACATATAACGCTGTTATAATTTTTTGTAAAATTGGATAGCGCAAATTACCTGCACCACAAATATATTTACAAAGACCTTAACCTATTTTAATGTTACATAAAATTGTGTAAAAGCTGCCGCAGTTTCATTCGCTGCTTTTACCATTTGGGTTGTCGGCGCCCAATCACTTTCTTGCAACACATTTTGAATACTTGTAAACTTATCAATAAAGCCTCTTACTATTTTTGCAGCTTCTGTATTTTCGTTTAACCCTTCCAGTTTTTTTATACACTGTTTAATGTTATTGTAGCACATCAAACTCAAATCGTGTTGTAGCTGTAAATCTTTCACACTTGTTTTTACTCGGGGGTCCATCTTTACCTGAAAACTTTGTGTGTATACTTTTCCATCCACGGTTAATTTAGCGCTGTATGTTGCCGGCATTACCAATGGCGATGTAGCCTCTGGTGCAGTATTCATATACGTTGCAGAAATAGGGTATGAGGGAGGAACATTCAATGGCGTATAATGCATATCCCACATAAAACGATGGCAACCTGCTGCGGAAGATAATATTTGTTGTGGTAGTATCCAGTAATGTGGAATGTTTACATCGCCAATTTTATACATCGTGTCTGTTGATGAATATTTTCTCACTACATTATTTTTGGCATCCAAAATTTCTAAACTGATACTGTTTACATTTTCATTTATATAATAATTTATTACAGCACCATCAGGTGGGTTTTGCCCCGCAGGTTCTTCCTGCGGTATTGGCGTATCTGGGTACATATTCCATCGTACACGAAAGGTATTTTGTGGTTTATACAAAATGGTTGACTGGTTTATTTGTTGATTGGTTAACTGACGCAGCGGTGTAATATCATCCAATATCCAAAAACTTCTGCCATGCGTACCAATTACCAAATCATCCTCTTTAGTTACCAAATCTCTTATAGATGTTGCCGGCATATTCAAACGTAATGTTTGCCAGTTTGCCCCATCATCAAAAGAAACATAAACTGCTCTTTCACTTCCTGCAAACAATAAACCTTTTCTTATTGGGTCTTCTTTTACAACATTAATTGGGTCGTTGGGTAACCCATTTGTAATTTCAATCCATGTTTTTCCACCATCAATAGTTTTATAAATATGCGGTTGCATATCATCTAGCCTTATTTTATTTACTGCGGCATAAGCGGTGTTTGCATCCGTATGGCTGGCATCCATTAACGAAACTTTGCTCCATGGTGTAAGTTGCGGCGGTGTTACATTGCGCCAGGTTTTACCGCCATCTTTTGTTACATGAATCAATCCATCATCGGTGCCACACCAAATGGTATTAATATCAACGTAAGAAGGAGCAACGCTATAAATTACCCCACGCCTTTTCATTTTTTTCATATCATCATTGGTATAAATGCCAATGCTGTTTGGAATATTTTTTACAACTTCCGCAGAGTCTCTCGATAAATCTGGACTGATAACTTGCCAGCTATTTCCACCATTATTTGTTTTAAACAATACATTGCCGGCGAAGTACAATGTTTTTTTATCAATAGGATTAAACAATACTGGTGCTGTTCTTAAAAAACGATATTTACCACTACGCACAGCTTCGGGTGCAATATTTTGTGCTTGCCCAGTGCGCTTATCATAACGAGAAATTTTTCCACCATAAATAATATTGTTGTCCAACGGGTCTGCAACTACATAACCATATTCTTCTGCACCAACAGGATGCCAGTCTCTAAAAGTGATGATGCCATCATTGCCTCTTGATGCAATGCCCACGCTGCCACTTTCCTGCTGGCCACTGTAAACATTGTATGGAAAAGAATTATCTGCACTTACATGATAAAACTGTGCCGTAGGTTGATTGTACCAACTGCTAAAAGTTTCTCCACCATTAACGGTGATGATGGCACCTTGATCGCTGGCTATTAAAATTATTTTATTGTTGCTTGGGTTAATCCAAATTCTGTGATAATCATCGCCACCTGGTGCACCACGAAAGGCTGACCATGTTTTTCCAGCATCCACACTTTTCCAAGTAACTACATCGGCAGTGTATACAATATCTGCATTGGTAGGGTCCACTTTTACTTCTGCAAAATCACTGCCTCTTCCCCAAAGTCTTTCGTCAGTGTTTATGTTTGTCCAGCTTTCGCCTGCATCATCGCTGCGGTAAATACCGCCGTATTTTCCTGCATCTACAGTGGCGTATAAACGATTGGAGTTTGATGGCGCAATACAAAAACCAATTCTTCCCAAACCTTGGTCAGTAGTGGGTAAACCTGTGGTTAATTTTTTCCATGTGGTGCCGCCATCCATACTTTTAAATAGCCCGCTTTCCTTTCCGTTCCATGCACCATTTTCCCAAGGCCCTTGCCGGCCTGCCCACATATCTGCATATACAATGTTTGAATTATTAGGATCGATGGCAACTTGCACAGCACCTGTATTTTCATCTTTGCACAAAACATGTTCCCATGTTTTTCCACCGTCAACAGTTCTATAAACACCACGTTCTTCATTGGCACCATACGGATGGCCGAGTGCCGCAACAAACAACCGGTTTTCATTTGTAGGGTCAATAGCCAAGCCGCCAATTTGCTGTGCATTTTTCAAGCCGATATTGCTCCACGTTTTTCCTGCATCGGTTGATTTATATATACCATCACCAACACTAAGGTCTGGCCGTTGTAAACCTTCGCCACTGCCTACATAAATTACATTGGGGTTGGATGGTGCCACCACCACATCGCCAATACTACCAGTAGGTTGTTCATCAAAAATGGGTTTCCATGTATGGCCAAAATCAGTGGTCTTCCACACACCGCCATTGTTTACACCAATATAAAATACATTGGGTTGAGATGGTACACCCACAGCACCAACCGTTCTGCCGCCGCGGTGTGGGCCAATACAGCGCCACTGCATGGCGTTAAAATATTTTGCATCTATCGATTGCGCAAAAGAAAAAATAGACGATAAAAAAATGAGTGTAAAAATGCAGGTTGCTTTTATTTTCATGATAAAACTATTTGGTTACCAAATGTACTGTTTTTTTATGCAGCGTTGTTATTTGAATGGGAGCTTTACCATTGCAGGTTACGCTTCCATCTTATAAAATATTTTGGACTCACTAGACAGATATGCAGCCCAGCAAATGTACGGCTGCGTATCTGTGCCTTGCATAAACCTCTTTTATAATTTGCACGCACAGAAAGCTGGTGCACAAAAGCTATCGCATCATTTCTAGTAGGAGGAGGGGGGAAAGATAAAAAGCAGATATACAAATGCCATTGCATCCTTTGTGCTAATTAAGTAAGTGTATATTCACAATTACTCACTAATTTTTCTAAAAAAGGTCTTTTAACCCTTTAACAATCTATAAAACTTTTACTAATTTTACAAAGAAATAATAATTGTATTTAAAAAATTGTTATCCCCAAAACAGTAAGTTGAAATTTTTTATCTCTTAATAGTAAAGCTTTATAAAATAATTTTTAAATTCTATACCCCTCATTATAGAACCATTATTTAAGGAAAAATATTTTAATAACCAGCAAATGGAGTTGTATGCCAAAAAAACAATTGTAGTGTGTTGTGATGGCACCCCACAAATTTATTGCTAGCACCAAAGAAAAACGATTAGCCTTTTTAGTATCATTTTAATTCACCACTAAAATAATAAATATGTCACGTTTTGATTACGATGATTTAATTCAAAAGCAAAAAGATGAATTGGACAAAATAAAGACCGCAGTTGAGATTTATCAATCTGAGGATAAATATGATTTTGAGCGAAAGAAATTTAAAACAGAAAACTTTCGCTTTTTTAGTATTGCTATTTTAACAGCCATAATTTCTTTGGGATCTTCTTATTTTATAGAATCATTTAAAAGAGATAGTAATAATTATCAAAGTGTTATTACGAATTTTGATTTACTTGAAAGATATTATCAAACGGAAAAAGATAAAACTACGAAAGATAAACTTGCATGTGAATTAGGTGATTTTAGGAACACTATAAAAGATACGAAGATAGAAAATGGTAAAAAAAAATATGATAGTATTTGCAAGATGCTTGCTGGATTACATGAACAAAAAGAAAAGATTTCTAACGTAGATACGAACAAACCTATTATAAAAAATGCTTTAACTGAGATAGACAAGAATGCTGAAAGCATACGGAACTTACAAAAAAAATTACTTACAGCTCCTACAGTTGAAAAAAATAAACTAAATGAAAAAATAATAGAAGCCAATAAAAATATAGAAGCTATAGTGAATAATATACAGGAAGTGAAAGACGCAGCTAGGCTAACTGATAATATAGAAAAAAGTGTGAGGCAAGAAATAAAAATAAATACCGAACAACAACAAGAAGCAAGTACAAAAAATATAAATAAGAGTGAAGTAACATGGTTTAAAATCGGCTATTTTTTACAATTTGAGAACTTTCGTATAACGTTACAATATTTAGATAAAAAACTAGGAATACAAGTAGGAATATGTACTACAAACAATGGGAGCGATTGTGAAAAAACTATTCTAACAAAAGCATGGGTAGAATTTGACAAACCTTTAGGATTTACTGAAAATGGTAAATCCTATAGAATAAATTTAGAGGCTATTGACCATGCGGGAAAAAACCCTTTTACATTAGCAGCTTATATCACATTTGAGTCTATTACAAATCAATAACCGCTATTATATAAATATTTGCAAAGTATTTTTTACTTTTTATATTTTTTTTTGATTCGAAATTCTCAGGCTTATATGAAGCCTTGAAAATGTGCAACTGTGTAGTGACTTTACGTAAACCTCTTTTCTTATTTGCTGGACAGGTTGCCAATACACATTTGCCTACGCCTCAAACCTGAGCTAGTGGAGGCGCTGCACCTATTCGTTCAATTAGTAGTTAAAAAACGAATCGCTGTGTTATAAAAAATACTTGTGTACTTACAGAGCTAACCAAGTGCATAGCACAAAAAGCTTTGTAGCCACCAATTATAAAGTAGGTAATCAGGTGCAGGCACCGAAATATTTATCTCCTATGTGTGGTGGATATTACGCCCCAAACTTGCCTAGCAGAAGCTCTAAAGTCTAAATTTTCTTTTAAGAATATATAATAAGGTAAAGAATATTAAAAAAGCTATAGGGGCAATAAGAAAAGCAGAGAGAACTATCCAGCCGCTTGTAAAATACAAAAACACACACGAGATAATTAACAAGCCAAGTAATATTTTATTTTCAAGTATGACAACTTTTACTTGAATGTTTTCATAAAAAATTGCTCTGCATATTATCATAGAAATCAGCATAGAACCCAAAAAGATATATAATGCAAAAACCACTGCAGCAGCGTGGTTCAAATCAGGGGTTGTAAATATGAGATAAAAAAGAAAAGATATAATTATCAGAAAATTAAAAGATTTTTGTAAATATATTTTAGTAGTTTATGTATCACATGTTTGTTCAATTTCTGATTTTATTTTTCAGGGTTTACTAATACAGTTGCAAATATATGCATCTGAGCAAAAGTAAGTAAGGGTATTTGTACCTTGTATAAATCTCTTTTATAATTTGCCGCATAACTTGTACCGCCTCAAGCGGTAGGTTGCTTGCGCATATTTACCTACGCCTCAAACCTGCGCTAGTGGAGCTACAGCGCAAGCTGGCACTTATGTGTGGGTGCTTAGGTACAAAGACACTACATACAATGTACAAAGAATACTTAATGGTACTATTATACTTTTGCGATAATCAAATTAAAGCGATAAAAATGATTTGCTTTTTTGCAAACAAATATTTCGGTGCGCTGCACCTTATAAAACACCTGCTGTATTGAATCTACAAATTTTGCGGTGCGCTGCACCTATTCGTTCAATGGATAGTTAAAAAACAAATCGTTGTATTATAAAAACTTGTGTATTTATAAAGCTTACCAGGTGCAGCGCACCAAAATATTTGTAACCACAAATTATAGTGTTGGTAAAAAGGTGCAGCGCACCGAAATATTTCTCTCCTATTTGTAACAACTATTACGCCTCAAACTTGCCTTGTGGAGGCACAAACCAGGACTAATTGAGACCAATACTTAGCATCAAATGAGCTGTTACCTATCTCGCATACGCCTAGGCATGATCTTCGACTAGCCGATGAGGTATAAAGTATTTCTATTTTTTTGCAGATTCTTTTTAATAAATATTTATTTTTTATGAATGGTCGGGTGGTCGACCAAGCCTCGGCCACTGATGGGTGGAGGTGTGGGTGCATATAAATGTTTGGAGCACCGACGGAGGCATAGAATGATCACCTGAGTGGTTATTCCGCAGTTAATTACCATGAAGTTATAGGTAAGAAAAAATGTTTGGGCTGCCAAAAGAAACGGGGAAAGAAATTTTTTATACATCTAAAAACATCCCCTTGTAGGTTTTAAACTGCAAGAGGATGTTTGCATACTTTACAATGTACAACGTAAAGCATTTGTTCTAATACCCCTACTTACTCATTTCAAACCGTAGCCTGTACTTACCACCATCGCCAGCAAGCTCAATGTTTTTTACAATGGTTTGTGTGTTTACATTTACCAAATCGGCAGCCGTGTATTTTATTTCTGCTACGCCAATAAGGTCATCGCTGCTGGGTATGCCTGTTACGGTTACACCTGTTAATACATCTTTGGTATCTTTTATAAGTTTAGATACCATAGAGGCTCTGCTCATACCTGCATTGGCGTATGAGGTAATGGCTGCAAACAATTGTGCATGCAGGCCTGCACGTATGCCGCCCGCTTGCGCATCGTCGTTTTCCATAAGTGCGGCTATAAAAATAGCTTCGTCTGGAGATTTTAGCTCGTGCGCTATACCATCTAACCCCCAAAAGTTTTTTGATGGATGGTTGAGTATTTCCCCTAACGGCCCAGGAATACTTACAAAGGTGGCTACCAAATCTCCCTTATCTACATTTTGCCATGGGCCATACATGGTGGTAGATGCGGCGGGTATGGTAACCAAACCGGCCACTTTTTTTAGTTGTGATGCAAATACAAGTACATAAGGTTCTTCTGATGCACTTGGTTCATTGGTCTCTTCGAGACAACGCATTTTCTTTAATGCGAATTTTACTTTTGGCATAATTGACAATTTTTTTTGTTTAATAAATTAATTCCCCAATGCATAGTTCTGCCATAAAAAATAATTGAGTAAAATGGACTATTTAATGGATAAGATGATTTAGTAAAAGGCTTGGAGATGGAGGTTAGTATGTAAATGTTGGGTTTTTCAAGTGCTCGATTAAATTATGAGAACTTTAAATATTTCTGACAACTAAAGTGTTACTGTAAAAAGGGAAATTTTATTGCATTGTAATATAAATTTAATATATTTTTGAACAAACAAATGGCTTTATAAAAAAGAAATAGATCTACACGTTAGCTATCCTATCTACAACCACAAAATGCGCTCCTACTATCTGCTTATTGTTTTGTACAATATTTTTCAACCATACTTAAAAAATAAATTATGAAAAAGATATTTTTTGTTATTTATGTGCTGCTATGCACAGTTGTATTGCAAGCACAAAATGTAGGCATTGGTACACAAACACCAGATAATAGTGCCATTGTAGATATTGCCAGCACCAGCAAAGGTTTGTTGCTGCCTCGCTTAGCCGATACTAGTAGTGTGAGCATACCTGCTACTGGCTTGGTTATTTATAATCAAAATACAAAATCGCCCAACTATTATGATGGTGCCAAGTGGAAAGATGTAGCAGATGCTCGCAATAATTTTGTACCGCTACAGGGCAACATTACTTATACCATTACAGGCACTACCACAGTGGGTGGTATTGCTGTGGATGCAGGCCCACTCGTAGCAATAGATTATAGCAATATTTCTACCCTGCCAAGATCCACTGGCGGCGGCGGAGGCGGCACAGGCAGACCATTCGGCATGGATAGCATCATTATTTACAAAGAGTTTGATGGCAATTCTATTATTTTTAAAAGAGCACATTTATCTGGTGTAAACATACAGGGCATGGAAATATCTCAGTATCTGTCCAATGCTGCCACAGCTTTTTATTCTATTAAATTGACCAATTTCTCTGTAAATTCTCAGTCGTTTTTTATATCGGAAAAAACGGGTAAGCTTACCGAAAAATATGGATTGCTAGCGCAAGTAATAGGCTACAAGGATTGGGTAAATAACAAGAGTTTTAGTTTTAATGTAGCTACGAATACATTTGGGGCGTATTAAGTTAAAAATGAAGTAATAAAAAAATTGCTGTATTTTTTGCTATAAAACACAACACGATTTGCGTCAAAACTAAATATTTTCACAAATATTAACATGCAGTTGATAACAATAAAATAATATTAGGCTTATTGCGTTATTTTTGTATTAACCACAATATACACGTGCATGCATTTTGCAAAAGGGAAGCTACTAGCCATTGGCGGAGCAGAAGATAAAGGAACTGACTTAGAAACAGGGCAAATACACCGTAATAATCTTAATTTTTTTGAGTTGGGCATTCTTCGCAGAATAGTGGAAGAAATTGGTGGCGAAGATAAACGCATAGAAGTGATAACCACGGCTAGTATGATACCTGTGGAAGTGGGCGAAAATTATACACATGCTTTTAGTAAAATAGGATGCAAACAAATAGGGCTTATGCATATACGCAATCGTGCAGATGCAGCCAATGAAGAGTATTTGGAGCGTTTGCGTAATTGTGATGCAGTAATGTTTAGTGGTGGCAACCAACTTAGGCTTACCAGTACTTTTGGTGGTACAAAATTTTTAGAGATAATACTTGAGAGATATAATAGAGAAGCAAATTTTTTAGTGGCTGGTACATCTGCTGGGGCTATGGCCATGAGTAACACCATGATATACGAGGGTAATGCTGCAAAAGCACATTTAAAAGGCGAGGTAAAAATTACTACAGGTCTTGGTTTTATGGATGATGTAATATTTGATTCACATTTTGAAAAGCGTGGTCGTTTTGGAAGATTGGCACAGGCGGTATCTAGCAATCCATCTTGTATTGGTATTGGTTTGGGAGAAGATACTGGTGTGCTGATAAGTGATGGAAATAAAATGGAAGCTATAGGAAGTGGCTTGGTGGTTATTTTAGATGGGCATGATATTCGCCACAGTAATATTGCGGATATACCTGATGGCTGCCCTATAAGTATTGAAAATATGAAAGTGCATTTTCTAGAAAAAGGAAATGGCTATTTACCAATAGAAAGAATTTTTATTCCTGAAGTGTTTGAAGGTGCAGTTACCAACAAGCAAGTAGAAGTGGAATAAAAAGACCCGGATTTAAGATTGTTGATTTAAGATTAAGCCTCCACTATATGGGGGCTTTTCTTATGATAGTACTTTTTTGAGAACAATATATGCTACAATGGCTAGTAATAAAATGGTAATAATGGTTATTAAAACAGGCTGCTGACTTGGGATAGCACGCTTTAGTTTTTTCTTCTTTTTTATTTGACGATGAAGGTCTGCATTTAGTTTATTTACAATGATTGGTACTTGTGTTTCTTCCAATTGTTGTAAACCTTCAGCAGCTTCTGCTTCAAATAAATCTTCATCCTCAAACATGCCATTGTTTACATCTGCATGTAGTTGCTTAAGCAAATCTAATTTATCAGCATCGTTATTGCCCTCGGGTAATATGTTGTTTACATCATTGTTCATTTTCCGTCATTCTTTCCATTTGTATTTTAAGATTTCGTTTGCCATTTTGTATATTGCTTTTTACTTGCATCATACTATAATTGGTAATGGTTACAATTTCTTGATATGCTTTTTTCTCTAAATAAAATAAAGTTACACAAATACGTTGTTCTTCGTTTAACAATATTAGTGCTTGTTCTAGATTGGTGAGCGATGTTTCTTTTTTTACCGCTGCTTCTTTTATTTCTTTATCATCATCTGCACGTAGGCTACTTTCTTTTATTTCCGTGGTTGTTTTGCCTTTGCCCCTCAGCTTCATTAAACAGTGGTTTTTGGCTATCATGTACAACCAGCTTTTAAAATACTCCACTTTGTATTTTTGCAACTCATTTATTACTTTCAAAAAAATTTGTTGCACTGCATCTTTGGCATCATCTTCATTTTTTAGGTACTTCATGCTTACACCCAATAGCAAGCCTGTATATCGTTGTAGCAAAATACCCAGCCACTCATTATTACCATCATTGTAAAATGACTGTAGTAATTCTTTGTCGTCTTTATCGTGAAATCGTAAAGGCATATGGGCTTATGAAGCAGTTTGTTTATATTGAGATGAAACGAAAGAAATTTTCCACAAAAAGATTTAGCAATAATTTTCTACAAATGGTTTTTAATTTCTCTCTGTAAATTTTTATTGCCACGAATAACACTGATTAGCACTAATAAAAAAACACTATTCGTGAACATTACATTAATGGTGGGTGTCTCACCCACCACTAAAAAAATTCGTGAGCATTCGTTTAATTAGTGGCTAACCAGAAATATTTTTTGCAACTGTTGGCATTTCTTTTTGAGGATGTGAATCTCCCTTATCAAAAAACAACATTTTTATAGCTACAATAACCAATAAAATAGCAAAGCCTTTTTTTAAAACATCTTGTGGTACTGATAGCGCAATTTTACTTCCAAAATAACTACCTACCACAAATGCGATGGCTAAAATACCAATAACATTAAAACTTATTGGTGTACCTGCTTTTTGACAACTGTAATAATATTGCAAAAATCCTAAAATGCCCACCGGTAGCATGATTAGCCCAAGTGAAGTGCCTTGTGCCGTGTGTTGGTTGAAACCTAAAAAATATACCAATGCAGGTACGATGATGATACCTCCACCTACGCCTACAACACCCCCAAGCATACCAGCTACCAAGCCCACCATTAATAAAATGATGATTGTTTGTGTATCCATTTTTATTTTTTTATTTTCCATTATTCGGGAAATGTTCTTTATACATTTTTATAGCATCTTCTATTACTTTGTATGCCGTTTCTTTATTTTGAAAATCATCTATCTCCACAATTTTATTTTCAAGCACTTTATAATTCTCAAAATAATTTTTAAGTACGTTTATAAAATGCTCTGGTAAATCGCCAATATCTTTTAAATGATTTACAGATGGATCGTTTGCTGCTACGGCTATTATTTTATCATCTTTTTCGCCATTGTCTATCATTTGCATATTGCCAATAACGGTGGCTTTTACAAGGCAAAGCGGATTTATACTTTCGCTGCATAGCACCAAAATATCAAGCGGATCTCCATCATCGCCCAAGGTTTGTGGTATAAAACCATAGTTAATAGGGTAGTGGAAGGAAGAATAAATTACCCGATCTAGTTTTAATAAACCTGTTGCTTTATCTATTTCATATTTGCAACTACTGCCTTTAGATATTTCTATCAATGCATTTACCTGTGTGGGCGCATCAAAGCCATAACCAGCGCCATGCCATGGGTGTAGAACGTACATAATAAGTATTTTTAAAATTGATTAATAATTTTGAACCCAGCAAAAACGGCAACAATACAAAGTGCCACACTTGCAAAAATATATACCCCTGCGGTTATATAATCTCCCTCTTTTATCAGCTGCATATTTTCTACACTAAATGCAGAAAAGGTTGTAAACCCACCACAAATACCCGTAGCAATAAATAATTTTACTTGCTCAGAAATACCATTACTTTTTTCACTTAGCCCAAACACAATACCTATTAATAAACTACCTGCAATATTAATGAGCAGTGTATTGTATGGAAATGTGCTGTGCTTTATAATAGATGAAAAAAAATATCGCAACATGGCTCCAATGCCGCCACCAAGCCCTACCAATAAAAAGTTATTTAGCATACTCATTTTACAGAAGTTGTATCACCAGTTGTATATTTAAAATCAACCGACCAAAGGCTATTTTGTTTTACAATCCTAATATTAGTTGGTTTATTCATATAGGTATTGCTGTAATTGATGATAACCGTAGAGTCGTTTATATCTTCTAATTTATTGATGTAGTACGATGCCTTTTTATAACCTTGTTTTATATCTGCACTAAGATTTGTTTTATAGTAATTTTTATAAGTTTGAAAGGTCTCCATGTTTAGTGAATCTTTCATTAACAAATCTTCTGCGGTTACAAAATCTCCATCAAGTGTAGCTCTTATAAAATTTCTGCCCACATCCATAGAATTGGTAGGACGTTTATGCTCATCTTGTGTATTACAAGAACACAGGGCAACAATAATTAGGGTAAAAAAAATACTGATTTTCATAATTCAAATTTAAAGGTAAAATTTTACTTACTAGCATAAAAAGGTTGCATTTAAAATTGTTACTATTTAAATAGAGGTGATAACTCTTTGAAAGTAGTTTCTAGCTTGAAAGTCTATTATAAGAGTTGTCACCTCTTGCGACAATTATAAATGCATCCCATAAAAAAAGCACTCTGTTTTAGAGTGCTTTTTTTGAAACAAAATATTATTAGCGTTTCCTTCTTACGGTATCTTCTTGCATACCCATTTCTTTTTCAAGAGAATCAAGGTTTACACTTTTAAATTTTTTCATTATACTATCCAACTTCTGTTGTGGGATATTCAATTTATCATCCTTTAATGTTTCCATAGACATATCGAATAGGCTTTTCATATCAAAAGCTATTTTCCATACACCGTCTTCTTTTTTCAATGGAAATTCAACCGTAACGCCGCTTTCTTTATCTTTTATTGGCATTTTAGCATTGTCACCATCAATGATAACTTCTCCAAAAGAAACTTTTGATGTGTCAAATTTATCCATTGGCATCACCTTCATATCTTTGGATTTCTTCTCCATAAAATCTAGTACAGCTTTGCTATCCGCTGTACAAAGTTCTCTTGCTTTACTTAAATCTTTTTTACTTAATGCATCTGCAAAATTAGAAAACACCTGGTTTGGTGTTTCAATTTTATCATTGCTTTTACAATTAATCAATAAAATGGCAACTACTACTATCGATATTATTTTTTTCATATTTATTATATACTTTTTTAAATTATTTAACGCTCACCTTTAAATGAACTTTTAGGAGCACCTTCTTTTTCTTCGGTTATTCTTACATCATCTTTGTTGTACGCTTTAATAATGGCTTTTACCAATTTATGCCTTACAACATCTTCTTCGTCTAATTCTATGTGCGATATGCCATCAATATTTTTTAATAACCTGGTAGCACGCCACAAACCACTCTGCATATTTTTTGGTAAATCTACTTGTGTAGGATCGCCGGTAATAATGGCTTTTGCATTTGGCCCTATACGAGTAAGAAACATTTTTATTTGAAGGTCGTTGGTATTTTGCGCTTCATCTAAAATAATAAAAGCATTGTCCAGCGTACGACCACGCATGTATGCTAGTGGCGCTATTTCTATAATGCGTGTACTCATATAATAGGCAAGCTTATCAGCAGGTATCATATCATCCAACGCATCGTACAATGGGCGTAAGTATGGATCTATTTTTTCTTTTAAATCGCCTGGTAAAAAACCAAGGCTTTCTCCAGCCTCTACAGCAGGGCGTGTAAGAATAATTTTCTTTACCGTTTTATTTTTTAATGCACGTACCGCCAAAGCCACAGCTGTGTAGGTTTTACCTGTACCAGCTGGGCCAATGGCAAATACAATATCATTTTTATCGCAAGCTTGTACCATCAATTTTTGATTGGCCGTTCTTGCTCTTATTGTTTTTCCATTGGGGCCAAATACCAATACATCATTTGGATTGCGATCTATAAAATTATCTATAGCTGCTTCATCATCACCACCCAATATTTGCGAAAAATAATTTTCGCTCATGTGCCCACTTCGTTCTAAGTATTTTAGAAGAAGGTCAATTTTTTCTTTTGCATCTTCAATTTGCTCCGATGCACCACTAAGTTTAATTTGAGTACCTCTGCTGAGGATTTTTAAGAGAGGGAATTTTTTTTTCAGAATGTCGAGCTTGCCGTTGTTAACTCCGAAAAATTCAATAGGATTTACGTTTTCTAAATTGATAATTGCTTCTGTCAATTTTATACCCTTAATTTAATGAATGAATATTGTTGACTCATATCAACAATTAGTTTGTTCAAATTTAATAAATAGGTTGATTGATTACTTAACAAAATATGCACATTGGCATAAATATGTGCAAAAGCTACTAGTTAACAGGTATCAAGATTATGTTAATGTTAAGATGAGGTTTCTTACCAATTCTTTCAATAAAAATACAGTAAAAACTAAAATACTTTTTTAGAATTAGGTAGGTTGTTTTAAATAGCTTATGTGACTTAATATTTTAAAGACTTTAATATGTAAAGTTTGCATTAAATATTGTCAGCCTGAGCTTGTCGAAGGCGGGTGAAATTAATTACGAAGCTTCTTTTGTAAATAATGCAGCCTTCGACAAGCTCAGGCTGACCCTAAAATAACAGTTACTTTTCCTTTTTCCTAAGTATAATTTTAATTGTTTGAGAACTAACTAACCCTAGGCTTTTTTATAAACAGATGACTGTAAAATTAAAACTTACCAACTATTTTAAAATTCACCAACCGTGGCGTAAGCCTATTAGGTAAAGCATATACGGTGTTTGAAAAATCTTTTATAAGCTGAAACGAAATCGTATTTTCTCTGTTTATGAGATTGAAAACTTCTAAACTTGCCCAAATATTTTCAAAGTTTTTAAAAGGATTGTGGCTTCTACGTTGCGATTTTTCGCTAAGTAACAATGCGCTGAAACCCATATCCACTCGTATGTACGGCGCAATAATAAGCCCGTTTCTATATTTAGTAGAGCCAGGGATATTGTAACTCATATTGCTACCATATATAGCATTGAGGTGTATTTTAAAATTTTTATTGGTAGGTAAATAATCTTCTAAATACAAGCCTACGGTTATCAATCTATCGCTTGGGCGGCGCACAAAACCTACTTCGTTTTTTACACTATCTGTCACCACTTGGTCAAGTGTAGTAGCTCTAATAATTTCGCCGGCTGCATTTTTATAATCGTAATAAATATCATTGTTTAGATTTTCTTTTGTGCGCATAATACCTACACTAAGCCAGCTCTCTGCATCTTTTACCAACTCTCCAAACAAGCGAAACTCTACACCTGTAGCGTATGCTTTTGCGTTGTTGCTGCCGAGGTATCTTATTTTTACATTATCAATATCGTAAGGCACCACATTGTTCATGGCTTTATAGTAAGCTTCGGTAGTTAAACGCATTACCCTATTGCCCGGACCTTTAAAATTAAAATCAAATCCTGCTACAACTTGGGCACTTGTTTGCGCTTTTATATTTGTATTTAATGTGCCGTCTTGTTTTCTCAATTCTCTGTAAAAAGGCGGCTGGCTATATAAACCCGCTGCTATTTTATATACGATATCTTTTTTGCCAAATGGTTTGTAACTCAACTGGGCTCTTGGGCTGAGCAATAGTTGTTGGTTTAAACTGTTGTAGTTAAAACGAGCGCCAGCTTGTAAAGTAATATCACTCTTAGATTTAAAAAGCCTTATGTTGTCTTGTATATAGCCACTATATTTTTGAATGCTTAAATCTGCGGTGCTATTTTGCACATCGTAAATACTTAAAGCACCTGGCGTGTACGGCAATGAGTATCCTGCAGAATCTCTAAATTCAAACTGCGCTAGTTTATCTGTTATGTTTGTTTGCTCTGCTGATAAACCCCATTGTATAAAATGATGTTTGATATCGGTACTACCTTTGTGGCTAAGATTGTACACATCTATATTTAATAAATTTCTTGCATAGTTTTGATAAGCGCCCGCACCAAGTGGATTGGTAATTTGCCCAAACGTAGGACTAGCATTATCAAAATCTCTGTCACCAAAAAGATATGCCGCAGATATATCAAAGTTTTCTTTTTCTACATCTTTAAAACGACTGAGCATCCATTTTAGTTTTGTTTTTTTATTAAGTGTTTGCAAAACCGATAAACCAATAAGGCTTGTGGTATAACTGTCTTTTTCTTGTCCTTCAAAATATACATCAAGCCCAAGGTTGGCAGTAAAAAATGGCGAAAAAACAGACGATGTTTTCTTAACCGACTCTGGAAAATACGTAAAACGAGAAGCAGAAATAATACCTAAAATTTCTACTTGCAACTTATTAGAAATTTTATAAGTAAAGAAACCTTGTGCATCCGATGCTGATGGAATGTATGCACCAGCCGTTGGCTGATTGCTTAAAATATTTCTATTGCTTTTATTACGGACTGCAGTGAGGTAAGAAAATTTTCCATTCTTTGATGTACCTTCTAATTGCAAACCTTGCTCCAGTAAACTCACATAAGCACTGCCACCAAAGTTAGCAGGTTTTTTATATTGTATGTCCAACACGCTGCTCATTTTGTCGCCATACTTACTTTGAAAACCGCCTGTATAAAAATTTACATTCCTCGTCATCTCAGGATTGATAAGGCTTAAGCCCTCTTGCTGCCCGCTGCTTACGAGGTATGGTCTGTAAATTTCAAAATCGTTTATGTAAATTAAATTTTCATCGTAGTTGCCCCCACGCACATTGTATTGCGATGTAAGTTCGTTATTACTACCCACCAATGTTTTTATTAAACCCTCCACACCACCAACCGTACTGGGTAAAATAACAGCTGTCTTTGGATTTATTTTTATGAGACCAGTTTCTTTTCTTTCTTTTTCGGCACCCACTATTACTGCATCCAATGTTTTGCCGCTTCTTTTTAGTTGTATTAAAATGGTTTCTGTTTCATCATTACTTAAAAAAAAATTCTTTTGTTGCTCCATATAGCCCGCATAAGAAAAAATAAGTGCTAGCGATTTTTGCGCTGGTACTTTTATAGAAAACGTTCCACTATCGGTAGAAAGAATGCCAGAATTTTTCCCTAAGATAATGATGGAAACTTTATGTAAAGGCGCATCGTTTTCATCTACCACCATTCCTTTTATGGTAGCATATTTTGTTTGCGCAGCGGCAGAAATGGTAAAAACAGAAAAAAGTAAAAAAGCAAAAAATCTCATGGGTTGAAGATAGAAAAAAAATGATAATTAATAGTAGATAATTTACATTTAGTTAAGCATCCTGTATTTCATTTTTCTAAATGCAATCTTAAAAATTAATTTATAGGATAAAGAAGAAATTTCTCAAACAATTAATATTAGAGTTGTATGCGATAAAGCTACTATTATTTTAGGGTCAGCCTAAGCTTGTCGAAGGCGATGCACTTTAAAAAAGAAGCTCCATTTTAAGATTAACCCGTCTTCGACAAGCTCAGACTGACAACATTAAATGCAAACCATAGATAGAAAAATTTTTATAAAATCTATACAGCATCTATTCAGTTAGGTTTTGCCAACTCTTTTTATAATCCTATTATATTAATGATTCACCAAAAGTACCGCTCCCGTTTTTATAACCAAATTACTTGCAGGCACTGCAGTTAATGTTCTCACATTTGTACTCACATTTAGCTCAGGCGAAAATGGCGTACCAATATTTATAATCACATCAGTTTTTTCGTTGGGCAACATATTGCAACTCCAGTTTAATGGATTTTCCCAAGCATTGCTAGTTGTACCAAGCCACATCATGCTATATTTTAGCGTAAACAATTTTGAGTAAACGATACCACTTGCCGTGGTAATTTCACATCTATAATCATTGGTAAAAAATGGCAATGGTGCATTTGTAATGCTGATGGTATTAGTGGTTACATTGCTATACACCGCATCGTTGTTAATGTTAACATAACCGCTACCATTGTTTACTTGCCATTGATAATTTGTACCTACAATAGCTGTAGCAAAACTAGTAGTAGCAGCAGGGCATTGTGGTGCGCCATATGGTTTCATTAATGCATAAGTAGATGTATTTGCTAGTCCTGTAAATGTTGCTGCTACCCGGCTATGGACTGAAGCACCAAAAGCTGTTTTACTATATATGGTAGAAAACTCTGGAGTAGAAATTGGTATTGCTAAAGTTATATCTCCATTTGTTTTTACAATGTTGATATCTGACGCATTGTTTCCTGTAGCAGCAAGCCATCCATTTATTTCTGCATCTGTACAATACAATGTTAGTTTGTATGCTGCAGTGGGATTGGTATTTGTGGTAGTAATTTTAAATACTTTATTAGAAATTTTATCGCTAGCAAGTAAACCCCATGCTTGTGTAGCGCCTGCACCCGTGCGTATGAGTTCTACTTTTGTACAACCAAAATCGAAGCCACTATTGTTTTCTATGGTTGCCATTATGTTTTTGGTAACAGGGTTATAATAATGTATGGTTTGGTTTGGTCCAAGATATTCATCATCGCTATTGCTTGCATGTGCGGCAGATTGTATAGTGCCAGTAGATGTGCCTTTTATGACAATGCTATCAATAATAAATGGAGGGTTGTTTACAATGGAGGAATTATTTCTCCATTCAAAAGCAATTTTTAATTGGGCAATATTATTTGTTGAAGATGGTAAAGAAGTTTCAAAAAGTGTTTTTTGGAAAAAATTTCCAATGCTATAATCTACATTTAGAATAGACCAATTTATGCCATTGTCTATGGAGTATAAAATTTTTCCAACATCTACAAAAGAACCACCGCCACCTGGACCTCCTTGTCCTGTGCCTGAGCCAAGGTATTCGCCTACACATTTTAGCAGGTGTGTTAGTTTCATATTTGTAAAGCCAGTTGCGTTTATAGTTGGAGATTCTAAACGTATAATGGCACTATCATTAATGGTGCTGCCTGAGTAAGCCAATGCACTACCATTGTTTGAAACATAAGCAGCTTTTGTAGGGAAATCAGCACCGCCATTATTTGCTACAATCCATCTGTTGGGCGATGCTGCACCATGCACAATCGTTTGTGTCCAGCTTCCCAATCCATTTGTAACGCCATCAAATGGTTCATAAAATAATATTTGATTAACTGTGGAATCAGGGCGATGATCTTCGCTGGTAATGTTTACGATGTCTGTAGTGCTAAAGTTTCTTGGTACGGCATTGCCACCATTAGCATTAATACTAAAATTTAAAGAAAGTGTTTCTACATTTTCGACAAGTGCATCGTTGTATATTTTAAAACTGATGGTTTTTTCTAAGTTGGTGGCATCTAGCGTAAAAGTAGAAGGGGTAATTTCTATATCTTTATTTGAGCCAATTTCTAATCCTGTATTTCCTACAGGCAATAAAGTAATGGTAACAGGTTGAGTTGGCGCATAAGGTATTTTTAATTTAGTTGTTACTAATTTGTACGGCAAACATCCGTTGGTTATATCGGCTGTTTCTTCGTTTATAGAATGAGAAGTAGTTTCGAAATAAACGCCAGGATAGATGCATTTGTTATTGGATATCGAATCTAGTTTTATAATATCTCTAATTTTTTTTCCTGGCAAAGGACCAAAACCATTGGCTAAATTTATACCTATATTAAGGTGACAGTAACTCATAACAGTTCCACCATTCGTAGGCGGAGGCCCTGGTAAACAGCTGCCACTTTCTACAGGCGCACAATTATCTATTGCCCCACCAATCCATCCACACCATTGCGTATGAGGCGATCCTAAGTTGTGTCCAAGCTCATGTGTAATAACCATTACCGACCAAGAATATGTTGGAAAAAGTGCAAATGAATTGGATAAATTTCCACTCACTGCAGTTTTGTAATAATTGGAATTGCAAATAACATTTAAATATGCTATACCACCACCTAAACCTCGTTGGCTTAAAAAATGTGCAAGATCACCCGGAAAACCAATAGCCATATTTGATGCAAAAGCATTTAAAACAGTGCCAGCACTTGTTAATGCATTGTATGGATCTACTGTATTCCAAACTTTAATACTGCTTATCTGTGTATTCACACTATCGTTTTCATACATCACATGTACCACATTAAAAAGTGCGGTTACATAATTTACCACATTGGTTACATTAGAGCTGTTGTTTAAAAAAGTTTGATAATCTGCTTCAAAATAAATATCTACGGGCTCAGCATTTATGTTAGCAGTGGTGCTAGCGGTAGCATTATAAATCGGTATCGGATTATTTGAATTACCTACAGCATCTTCTGTTTTACATTCAAATTCATTTTGTATAAGCAAATCGGATTCTCTGTAAATGATATGTTCGTTATTTAATTTTGCCTCAGGGGTGTTTATTTCTCCAATATTTATGTTGCCAGCTTCGTCTGATAATACTGCCATTACTTTATCGTCCATTATACTCACTGCTGCAAAAGATTTTTTTATACCTTTTATTTTCCCTCTATAATGCAAGCATTCGTTAGCATAATTAAATTTATCTGTAGGATTTGTACCCGTAGTTACAAAAAAGTTTTTGGAGAAAATATTGGTTTGCTCTAACTCAATAGTCCATTCTTTATTTTCAAATTGAAAAATTAATTCGAGTTTATTTGGTTTTGATTGTAATAATATTTTTGACGATTCTTTATTAAATGTGATTACTTCCGCTTTTTTTAAATATGTAGAAAATGAACTAGGCATTTGTTTGTTGCTCGCAAATAAATTATTTGTTTTTACTTGTGCAAAAACAACATTAGTTATAAATGAAAAACAAAAAAATAATTTTAGTAAAATTGGATAGTTCATGCTTCAATATTTTTAGAAGAAAAATTTGCATAAATCTAATTCATATTGCTCAATAAATTCATATGTGAGTGGCTAATTTTTTTAATAAAGAAGAAAAAACATCATAAATAGTATTTTATGATTAAACCCAACCTTACGCAACATCGACCCCACTACTTTCCGCCAAAAGTGTAAACCAATCTTGCAATTCCATTTCTACAGTTGTTGCTTTCATTAAATTAGTAATTCTAGTTTTATCTGCAGTACCGCACACTGGTAAAATATTTGCTGGATGTTTTAAAATCCAAGCCAATAAAATTACATCTACAGGCACATTATATTTTTCAGAAAAAGTTGTTGCCAATTTTTTTATGCGTTGGGTTTGAGCATTGTCTTTTTTAAATATACTTCCCATTGGCGACCAAGCCATAGGTATAATATTATTCGTTTGCATATGGTCTAAACTTCCATTGAGTATTGCTTCATAATGCGTAATAGAAAATTCAATTTGGTTGTAATTAATATTTGTTTTTGTTTGTATTAAATCTGTTTGTGAACTGGTAAAATTAGAAACGCCGAAATCTAAAATTTTGCCTTCCCTTTTTAGTTGTTCAATAGCTGCAGCAATTTCATCGGATTGCATAAGTGGGCTAGGCCTGTGTAGCAAGAGTAAATCTAAATAATCTGTTTGTAAATTTTTTAATGATTGCTCTACTGACCAAATGATGTAATCTTTTGAATAATCATAATGCTTTATAGTATTTTTTCTTTGTTCATGTAGCATTTGAATACCACACTTAGAAATGAATTGTATTTTTTGCCTATCAATATTGCTTTCAATAAAAGCTTTACCAAATGCGGCTTCGGTGGTATAATCTCCATAAATATCGGCATGGTCAAAACTCGTAATATTATTTTCTATACAGCAATGCATTAGCTCAGTCATTTGATTGCTGTTGAAATTTTTACCCCAAATACCCCATGTCATGGTGCCTACAATAATGGGAGAGAAAGTGTTTTTATTCATTAGATAAAATTATTTTTTTACTATTTGCTTACTTTTAAATAGGCAAGTACAGCAACAAGTATTATTAGTTATTAATGATATCAAGGCTGCAATTGTGTTAGTTTCCAATTGCCGTTCTGCTTTTCGTACAACTTTCTTTCGTGAAAGCGAGTTTCTTTAAATTCTAAAAATTCAATTCTTACTGGTTCTATTCTATATCCACCCCAATTGTTGGGTCTTGGTAATTGTTTGTTTTTATTTTTTAATTCAATTTCTTCATAAGCATTTATGAGTTCTTCAACGTTATGAAGTTCTTCTCCTTGGTTACTTACTATTGATACAATTCGACTGTCTTTGTTACGTGCAGAAAAATAGTCATCTGCATGTTGTTCTGTTATTTTTGTTGCATTTGCTTGTATCCTAACTTGCATTTCAGTTTCTGTCCACCAAAATGTAAGTGCTACTTTTTCGGTATTGTTAATTTCTATTCCTTTTCTAGAAGTAAGTGTTCCTGTAATAATAAAACAATCATTCAAAATGTCTTTTAAGGAAACAAATCTTGCATTTGGATAACCATCTAATCCAATCGTTGAAAGGCAACAAGCAGAAGGAATTCTAACTTTGCTCAATGCTTGTTCTTTTTGAAACCATTGTTTAAATATTTCTATTGGGTTGTTTTCCATTGTTTCTTTAACTTTTGAAATGTATTAAATGCGTTTCGATTTTATCTTCATAAATTTCTATTATTCTATAGCCAAAGTTTGAATTATCTACTTTAATTTTATCTGAATTTTTCACCAATTGAAACGATAATGATTGTGTAGTTATTTGTTTAATATTTTCAAGTTCTTGTTCATCGTTCATATGGTAATGACCACAAAATACAGTAACATTTTTTTTATATTCCAATAAAATTGATTTTAGTTGTTCTCTATTCTTTAATGGATACATTTTGTCCACTGGCGTATCTATTGATAAAATAGGGTGATGAATGAATAAAATAACTTTCTTATTACAATCAAGTTTAGATTGTAACCACTGTAATTGATTGTTGCTTAATTCGTCGGAAGAAGTGTCTAAAAATAGATATAAATAATTTTCTTCTTCAACTTTGTAATACAATTCACTTTTATTTTTGTCAACTATAAAGTGTTTTTTAACTTCATCAAATTTGTCGTGATTCCCTAATATTAATTTGAAGGAGAATTGTTTTAAGGTATTAAAAAAATAATTATGAGCCGATGCTTCTCCAATATCTCCACCAAAAATAATATCAGTTATTCCTTGCTTTGATATATCCGCCAAAACAGTTTCCAAATTTTTTCTTGAATGAACATTATTGTCAATTGGAAATTGTTCATCTAAATGTACGTCGGTTAAAAATGCTATTCTTTTCATTTATTATTAATATTTATAAGTAATTCTTTTATTCTACATTTATTTGCCTTTTTAGATGTATGAATTATTCTCCTTATTACGGAGCAATTTGCTAATAAATACAATCTGACCAATATGATATGCGTAATGCGCTACATTTTTAATTATAGTTTCGTTAATCGTTATTGGTTGCCTATTTATTAGTACAATTTTGTTTAGATCAACTTCTTTTAAGCTATTAAGTGTATCGAATAAACAAGCCCATCCATTTTCCCACCGATTCAATAATTCATCTCGAACGATGAAGTCATTACTAAATTCAGCATTTCTATCTCTCCAGTCTTTTTCGCCATCTGTAATTAAAAAGTCTGTCCACCTGCTTAGCATATTGCCTGCCAGATGCTTTACCAAAACTACAATACTATTACTGTCTTTATTGTATGTCCAGTATAATTCATCATCACTTAAATCAGCCATAGCTTTTTCACCTATTGCTTTATAAATAGTAAGTTGTGTTACTATAATTTCTAAAATGTTTGTTGGCATAAAAATTTATTTTTTAAGATTATCTATTCTTTTTCTGTTGAAGTTGTTTATAAACAAAGGAATATCTTGCTCCACCAAAAATAGCTCCACATAGGTAAATTGGTAGCAGCTGCATATCAAATCGTTTACCTATTAACCCAATACCATAACCCCTAGAATAACCAGAAGGGATTAAGGTAAAAACCACTAATACAGCAATTATTGCAAGTACATTATTGGCAAGGTAAAAAAAAATAGATGTGCTTTTCTCTACTTTTCTTAAAGAAATAACTAACAATCCAAAAATGATAACGATTGAAAGTTTTACGAGTGAGCCTATTTCATTTGCTACTTCCCATATGTTTCTAAGTGTATTCACCAACTTACTTGTCTAATAATCTCCTGTGATAATTTATTTGTCCTAAATGGTACGTTAAGTGTGTTGTTAGATGTACTAATAAATATTCAGTAGATGTAGCTTTGTCAAATACAACTATTGGATATTCTTTTAGTAAATCTTCGGGTGTCAATTTATCAAGTGAGTTATTTACAACCAATATAGTTTCATCGATTTTTTTTATTAGTTCAACTTTTGAAATATTCTTCGAAGAAAATTCAAGTGCTCGATTTCTTATGTAATTTGTTTTTCCAATTTCTTTCCCAATATAAGTATTCAAATTGCCAATTAAATGAAGGCAAAGATTACCTGCCGAATTAGTGATGTCTTTTTCAACTTTCCAAAGGTTGTTTTCATTTGCATACAATTCAACCTCTATTTTTAGTCGTCCTAAATTTCTGGTGAATAAATTTTTTAGTGTTTCAATCATTTTTCATTGTTATTTTAAAATATTTGAATACTTGTTTTCTTTTTTATTGATAAAAAATTTATTCTGAGAAAACGATTAAAAAATTAAGGTCATTTAAAAAGAAAACTATTTTATCATTCTCAATAATAGCGTTTGGATTGCCTGCCAAATTTTTTCTTATTGCGTTTAGTGTACTTGTTTTAATTTCAACTCCATAAATTCCTAAAAAATATTGACTTGGAAATTTAGAGGTTGTAGCATTTATTTCTTTGCTATCAAACAAATACAACATGCTTTTGCCAATTTGTAGTTTTTTACATTTTACTCCGAGAATAGCTGTGGTACTTACTTCCTTAAAACCTGCATTTTTATACTTACTTATATCTTGTTGTAGATTTTTGCTTTTAATAAATGTTGCGTTTAATGATGTACTATTATTTTGATGCGTTGTAAATTCTTTCTTTTCTTGCCAACTTCTATTTGAGTATTCAATATAAAAGACATTAGCATTTGTAGGGTCTACAGTTTTCCATATTTTGTTGCTGTCCAAATGATAAGGCATGTGTAATTTATGTAGGTTGTTAACCACAATATCACTGTTTAATATTGATATAGCCATTGTAGTTGCTCCTTGCCTTTTTTCTAAATATTTATAGTATTCCTTTCCAATAGAATGCAATGTATCTGTTGGTTCTATAAATTCGAGATAGGTTGCATTATCAAATTTTATAAAAAAGTTTTTTATTCCCGCATGAATTTTACCTTCTTTAATTGTAAAATATAGCTTTTGATTCATAATTTTTTTTATGCTATCCAAATTTTTTACAACTATTGAGATATGGTCAATGCCAATATAGTTTTGTGCATTAGCTATACTAAAGCTATATGCATATGTAAGCAATATTAAATTAAAAATTCGCATTTCTTAATCTATTATTTTTAAGTCTTTAAAAACTTTCTTAGTAATTTCTTTTCTGCAAGTTCCAAAATCATCTCTATTAAACTTGCGGTCTTGTATAAGCCTCGTTGCAAAAAAGTAAACATCTGTTTTGGTTTCCAAATAACCAACCCACCATCCTGTATTAATATTATTCTCCCTTGTCCAACCTGTTTTTGCACTAATAGTATATTGGTTGTTTTGCTCAGTTACCATAACGCTCTTAACAATTTCCATATTTCGTTTTGAAAAAGGCAAATTACCATCATACAATTTTTTTAAAAATTCTACTTGGTTTATAGGCGAAATCGCAAAGTCTCCAAAATTCCAAAAATCAGTTTCTTTTTGAGAAAGATTTACATTACCGTAATTGCATTTTGTAAGATATTTTTTGTAATTATCTCTGCCGATTTTTTTAGCCAATTCAATGAATACCCAGCCTGCAGATATTTCAAATGCATGTTTAACGGTCATATCCTCATAAATTTCAGGACGATGACCATATTTAATTGTATCGGTACTGCCTACCCATTTTACGGTATCTTTTTCACTATTAATAACATTAGTTTCCAATGCAATAAGCAGGTTTATAATTTTAAATGTAGATGCAGGAAGGGTTTCCATTGTTATAGTAGTTGTGTCAGAAACATGCCATTCATTTTTTGCCCTATCAAAAATTATTATTGAACCAGTTGCTCCACAAGAATCGAAATACTTTTTGTATTTGGGGTTAAAGCTGTAATTTTTATTCTTTCCAATTTGAAATTGTGTGTTCTTATTTACCCGTAATGTACAAGAAAAGAAAATTATCAGTAATATAGCGAATAATATATTTTGCTTCATTTTTATGGTCACTTTATTTACTTTTTTATTTCATCCCCTTGCGCTAAATGAAAATGTATATGCGGAGTATCCTGAAATTTACCAAGGTTGGTAAGTAATTTTACACCCTCATTCAAATTCAAATTTTTTGCAAAATCTCTAGCTACTTTTATAATTTGGGTTACAATATGCATATCTTCATCAGAAACACCAATAAAATCTTTAATGTGTTTTTTAGAAATTATTACAATGTGCTTTTCCCAGAATGGCCTAGTATGGTAGAATGCTAAAACATCTTCTGATTCAAACAGAATATCAATTTTGGTCTTGCCAGATAGTACTTCTTCACAATAGAAATCATATTTATTTTCAATATTAATTTTAGTATAGAGTTTCTCATTTGTTGATGAAATATATTAACTTATATCAGTAAGTTTAATAATTTTATTGCCTTCAAATTCAAATATTGACTTTCCATTTAAATTTAATTCCTCTCCCTTTTTATGTGCATTTGGTAAGTTTATTGCCAGTAATGCTTTATAAGAAATTTCTATGGTTGTTTTATTTTCAAAATGTTCAAAGGAATTACCTGTTTGTGTTCTGTTAATGAAATATTTTTTGGTTTTCTCAGCTTCTTTTACAAATTCTTCAATTCCATTTAGTGAAATATTAACAATTCTATCTTCTATATTTTCAAAAACAAAATTTTCTGCAAAGTCAATAATCATTTTATCCACATCAAAATTGTTATAACCTTCTATATAATTTTCAATTATTTTCTGCCGATTATTCATAATTATTTTGTTTTTTGTTGGGTAGTCATATTTATTGTTTGCAACCACCTCTCCACTAAATTTTCCCAGTCTGCAAGAGGAAGTTTATTCCAATTAGGATTGTCAAGTATGGTTCTATTTAAACCAAAAGCATGTCCACCTTCAGCATAAATATGATATTCGGCATGCACCTTGGCTTTTTGAAGTGCAATATAATAGACTAAAGAGTTTTGGATTGGGTCAATAGGGTCATTTCCTGCTTGCAATAGAAAAGTTGGTGGTGTGTTGCTGTCAACGGGAATATTTTTGTTAAGTTCGAAGGGATTACTTGTATGATTAGTCATGTGTCCCGGAAACATTACTATTCCAAAATTTGGTCGGCAATCTGTATTATCTAAGTCGTCTGTTAGTGAGTATGCTCTTTTTCTATAGTTTGTGCATACATCTGCAACTAAATGTCCACCTGCCGAAAATCCCATTACACCAATTTTACTTGGGTTAATGTTCCATTGTTTAGCTTTTGAACGAACCAAACCCATGGCTCTTTGTGCATCTTGTAAGGCAAGTGGCTTTATCGGATCTTTTTCACAAATACAATCTTGGTAATAATGCGGTCCTGAATCAGGAACCCTATATTTTAATAATATTCCTGTCACTCCAATTGAAGCTAACCATTCACAGATTTCAGAACCTTCCAATTCAACGGCAACTTTAGTATATCCACCACCTGGAAATACAAGTACAGCGGCACCACTATTTTCTTTAATTGGTGAGAATATTTTTATAGTTGGATTAGAAACATTCTTAGCGATTCCCTCAATAATAGTTTCATTTCCTGTTATTAGTTCAACATTAGGAATTGCATTTGTCCAAATTGGAATCTCAGAACTTGTTTTAAATAATGTTGAATTTAATTGGGTAGTGCTTTCATGTTGATCCGATGTATTCTTTGTATTGCACGAAGTAAAACTTGCTACGAAAAGTAAGAATAAAAAATAGATATATAGAAATTTCATTGTACTTTTTTTAGTAATTTACTAATCTTTTTGTTTAGCTTTTCTATTTGTCAAAATTGCTATGGTAATAATATATATAATCACAATAGCAAGTGGTATTGCTACAAATCTATTCTCAGGAAATAAATACCAAAGAGCTAAAACCGATACTGTTCTAACTAGTGCGTGGAATATTCCTACCCAATGATTAATTATCCAACTTAAAGGAAGCCACATTAGTCCAGTTAAAATTCCAACAGTTAAAGGCAGTGAAGTATAGTTTTCTATAAAAAAAGGAATGGCAATTGCGTACACTAAAATAGATTGTGCAACGGTGTAAAAAAATAGTTTATCAAAAGTATTTTTTGTTTTTTTCTTATCAAGAAAATCTTCTCCAGTAAGTTTTGAAATACCCAATGCAACATAAACGATGGAGCCTGTTGCAATAAATAAAACCCAAACAGTTGTTCTTTCGGAAAAAAATAAGCCTGAAATAGCAACAAAAAGCCAAGCAATTAAACCTGAAATGGGCGTTGCTAAAAGCTTTCTGGAAGCAAAATCTTGTTGCTGTTCTTCAAGTGTTCTATATTCTTTTCCCATCTTTGTAATTATTAAAAGTGAAAAAACTAAAACGAAGATAAATATTTTTTTAATAATTTAGGTCAAACGACCTAAATTAAATAAATTTGTACAAATGTCACAAAAGCAACGAATCATTGAAACATCAATCAACTACTTCAATGAAAATGGATTTATGACTGTATCCATGAGGAGTATTGCAGCAGCATGTGATATGAGTTTGAGCAATTTACAATATCACTTTAAAACCAAAGAAGCATTAATAAATGCTATTGTAGATGAAATGTACAAATTGTTTGAAGGTATATTAGATCATAAAGAGAAAGCTGCGAATCTGTTATTAATTATTAACCTAGCCAAGTTTTGGTTTGATTTTCAAAAAAAATATTTATTCTTTTATATAGAGTTCTCAGCAATATTGCAACGTTATACTTTTGTAAGAAAAAAATATCTTTTCATAAAAGAAAAAAGAACCAATGAAATTGAAAGTCTATTACTGGCCTATGCAGCAACTGGAATTATGAAAACAGAACCATTTGCCAATTATTATAAATCAATGGCAGATTTACTTTTTTTTATTACCAATTTTCATTTGTCTGCCCATTTAAGTTACGGATTTAAAAAATTAGAAAACAGTTTTGAAGAAGCAAATACTTTGTGTTATAATTTATTAATGCCATCGTTAACAGAGCAAGGCTTGTTATCACTCAACAATATTTTCTCAAACGAGTAAAAAATAATAATTAAAAAGTTAAATACAAAAATTCTACATTACAGTAATATAAATAACAATATGAAGAAAATATTTTTAATAAGCTACTTAGTTTTTGCAAGCATAATTATTGAGGCACAAAGTATTTTTCCAACTCCCGTATCAGTTATTCCATCAAAAAATGAGAAACCATTTGTACTATCAAACAAAACACATATTGTAACCACTGCTGTAAACTATGAGCAAGCAAAAATATTACAACAACTTTTACAACAACAAATAGGGTTAAAGCTTTCTATAAAGCAAGTAACAAATCAACAAGATTTTTTTGGTACGAATATTATTTGTTTTAAAGACCTAGGAGCAGTAAACCCAACAAAGGAATATCGGCAAAATCATCATCAAATTATTGTAAGGCAAAATAATTGCAGCATACATTATAGTAGTAAAGAAAGCTTGGTTAATGCTATTTACAGTTTTGTACAAATGCTACCTATACAAACAAAAAATAATTTTGTAATCAACGCTGTTACGATCAACGATTATCCTGCATTTAGTTATAGAGGTATGCATTTAGATGTGAGCCGTCATTTTTTTAGAGTTGACTTTATAAAAAAATATATAGACTATTTGGCTTTTCATAAAATGAATATTTTTCACTGGCATTTAACCGACGATCAAGGTTGGCGAATTGAAATAAAAAAATATCCCGAACTAATTGAAATTGGTAGTAAAAGAACAGAAACATTGGTTGGGCATTTTAAGGATAGCCCTATTGTTTATGATAAAAAACCTCACAGTGGGTTTTATACACAAGTTCAAATTAAGGATGTTGTGCAATATGCTTTGCATAGAGGTATAAATATTGTTCCTGAAATTGATATTCCTGGGCATAGTATGGCCCTGCTTGCTGCTATGCCATACTTGGGTACAGTACCTGATAGTCCTCAGATATACAAAGTAGCAACTACTTGGGGAATGTATAACAGACAAAATAATGTGCTGGCTCCCTATGAAAAAACTTTTAATGTGTTGGATAATATATTTACAGAAGTTGCTGCGCTGTTTCCTTACAAATATGTACACATTGGTGGTGATGAAGCAAGTAAAAAATGGTGGAAAAATAGTGAGTGGACACAAAAGTTTATTGCTAAAAACAATTTGAAAGGCGAAGATGCTGTGCAAAGTTATTTTATAACAAGGGTAGAAAAATTATTAAATGCAAAAGGTAAAACAATCATAGGCTGGGACGAAATTTTAGAAGGCGGCCTTGCACCAAATGCAATTGTAATGAGTTGGCGTGGTGAAAAAGATGGTATTGCTGCTGCAAAGCAAAAGCACTATGTGGTAATGACTCCAGGGAAACCATTATACTTTGACCACTATCAAACAAAGCTAAAAAATGATAGCTTGGCAATACACGGGTATAATCCTTTTAAAGCAGTGTATGAATATAATCCAATAGCAAAAGAGTTAGACAGCCTTAGGCTGGGTAATTATGTTTTAGGTGCTCAAGGTAATGTGTGGACGGAGTATATGGCAAGTGAGGCAAAAGTAGAGTATATGGTATTTCCTAGAATTGCTGCCTTGGCTGAAGTACTTTGGTGCAAAGAAAAGCTTCCTTACAAAAACTTTAAAATAGTGGTAAAAGAAAAAGTGCTTCCATACTACCGTTTATGGAAAGTAAATTATTGCAAAGTTTGGGAGGAGTGGGAATAAGAAAAAAATCCTACATATTTTTCAACTTCGCAATCATATTCAACGGGTCAGCAGCTTTAAAAACCGTATTACCTGCTACGAGTACATGTGCACCAGCATCTACAATGGCTTTTGCATTTTGTAAAGTTACACCGCCATCTATTTCTATTTTTACAGATAGGTTTTGTTCGTCTATCATGCGGCGCAGCTGTGTAATTTTTTGTAGGGTGTGTGGTATAAAAGATTGTCCACCAAAACCTGGGTTTACGCTCATCATGCACACTACATCTATATCTGCTAAAATATCTTTGAGTGCATCTACAGGTGTATGCGGGTTTATGGCTACGCCTGCATGCATACCGAGTTGTTTTATTTGTTCAATATTTCTATGCAAGTGTGGGCAGGCTTCTATGTGTACGCTAAGGTTATTGGCACCCGCATCTCTAAATGCTTCGGCATAGCGGTCGGGGTTTTCTATCATTAAATGTACATCGTTGTATTTTTTAGATGTACTAGTTATAAACTTTGTAACCATAGCACCAAAACTAATATTGGGTACAAACACACCGTCCATTACATCTATATGAAACCAATCTGCCACACTATTGTTGAGCATGTCGCATTCGCTTTGTAGGTTTAAAAAATTAGCAGCTAGGAGGGAAGGGGCGATTATGGGCATTGTTAAATTGTTGAGTTGTTAATCTGTTTGGTGTTTGTGTTAATCTGTTTGGTGTTTGTTGTTTGCTGTTATTCTTGTTTGGTGTTAGCATCTTGAAAACAAGTACGATTATATTATTTGCACATTTGCACATTTTCTCATTTGCCTATTTTATTCCAAGTCTCCCCAGCGCATCCTTCACCTCCACATAATTTGGGTCGTAATTCAATGCCATTTGATACGCTTGTATGGCTTCCTCTGTTCTATTTAATTTTTCGTAACACTGCCCAAGGTAATAATATCCTTTGTCAAAATTATTTTGAATGCTAATGGCTTTCTCCAACACTTCTGCTGCTTCTTTGTATTTTTTAAGATCGTATAATGCCAATCCTTTTTCTAACCACGCTTCCATAAATGTATAACTAGCGGCTATGCTTTTATCAAAAAATGGAATCGATTTTTCCTTTTCATTTTTGTAGGTGAAATATAGTCCTTTTATAAAATAAGCTTCTTTTTCGGCTTTGGCTTTTGCACCAATTAGTAACGCATCTGCCATTTCTAATGCCAATGGATTACTAGTTTCTGCATACAATGCACCGAGTGCTATAATATATTGTGGGTCAGGGTAAATGCCGACAGCCGTTTCCAAAGATTTTATAGCAAGTGTAGTATCTCCTTTTTGTGCAGCTATAATTGATTTTAAATCCCACAAGTCAGGGCGAATACTATCTTTTGTAAGGGCTTGGTTTATAGAAGCCAATGCTGCATCATAATTTTGTCCATTGGCATAATATTGTACCAAATTTTGCAAAAGCAATAAAGAATCAGGATGATTTTTTACAGCTGCTTTTAAAGCCTCTTCTTGCGCTACTGCACTCTTCGTAGATATTGGATCGGCTTGCTTTTCGGGCTCATTGCACGCTAATAAAAATAGAGAAAAATAAATAAGAATAATGTACTTCATCTAAACGGTTTGCAACAAAAATAAACCATAAGCATTTAATGTTTATACTTCTTTGACAACTTATTTTAATTGTACCTCGTACATTTGCAAAAAATTATAGATATATGAGGCATTTGTTTTCTTTTTTAGCAAGTTTGGTATTTGTTTTATGTATTGTATTTACAAGTAACAATGCTGTAGCTCAAACCGTTCCTGGAAATGATACCATTCATTTTCCTGGTGAAACACATTTTGCCAATGTACGCCAGCTAACTTTTGGTGGCGATAATGCAGAAGCCTATTTAAGTAAAGATGGAAAATATTTGGTTTTTCAAAAAACAGATACAAAGAATGGTATTATGTGCGACCAAATTTGGATGGGAAAAGTACCAACAACTGCTACAGAAAAATTTGAACCAAAACTCATAAGCACAGGTACAGGTAAAACAACCTGCGCCTATTTTTTTCCTGATGGAAAAAGTGTATTGTTTGGCTCTACACACCATGCCAGTACTGAATGCCCACCTAGACCAGACAGAAAAAAATATGGCAACAAATATATTTGGCCAATAGATGTTACGATGGATATTTTTCAAGCTGACCTTAATGGAAAAATTATAAAACAACTTACCAAAACAAAAGGCTACGATGCAGAAGCTACCATTTCTTCAAAAGGAGATAGAATGGTTTTTACATCTACGAGAGATGGAGATTTGGATTTATACACAATGGATTTAAAAGGTAAAAATGTAAAGCGTATTACAAAAACATTAGGTTATGATGGTGGTGCATGGTTTAGTCCTGATGGTAAGCAAATTATTTGGAGAGCAAGCCGCCCAAAAACAGAATCAGAAATAAAAGAATACAAAGAATTATTTGCTGAAAACCTTGTAGCACCTACGCATATGGAAGTATGGATAGCCAATGCGGATGGCAGCAACCCACACCAAGTTACTTTTTTAGAGCAGGCCAATTGGGCACCAAACTTTACACCAGATGGTAAGCATTTTATTTTTTGTAGCAATCATGAGTACAAGCGTGGTTTTCCTTTTAATATGTATTTAGCAGACCTTGATGGAAAAAATATACAAAAAATTTCTAGAGATAAAGGCTTTGATGCCTTCCCTATGTTTAGCACAGATAAAAAGAAAATCGTGTTTAGCAGCAATAGAAATAATGGTGGTAGTAGAGATACAAATATTTTTATAGCGGATTGGGTGGAATAGAGAGCAGTTTGCAATTTGCAAACCTTTAAACCCTTAAACAATATTTAACAACATTCAACAATCTAATTCAACTCCACCACCTCACAATCCTTCAAATCCTTTCCATCTATCGTAAAACGAATGAGGGTACGCACTTTGTGCCAGCCTTGCCTGCCTGCTGCACCAGGGTTCATGTGCAGGCATTGTAACTTTTCGTCGTACATTATTTTTAAAATATGTGAGTGACCGCTGATAAATAAATTGCTCTTATTGGCAATAATATCTTCTTTTACGCCTTTAGAATACCTGCCTGGGTAGCCACCAATATGTTGCATAAAAACATTTACCCCTTCGCAAGTAAAAAATAATTTTTCAGAATAAATATTTCTGATTGCAGCATCGTCAATATTGCCATAGACTCCTCTAAAAATTATTTTCTTATTCAGCTTTTCACTAAAATAGTTGCCTTGCCACACACCAAGATCACCAACAACATTGTCTTCAAGAAGATCTATTACCTTTTCTTCTTCTTTATCTTCTCGTCCTCCCTCTCTCCCGCTTTTATTGCGGGATGGAGAGGGAACGAGGGTGAGGCCTCCAAAATCCCCCACATGCCACACTTCATCACATGCTTTAAAGTGTTCAAAAACGGCATCATCCAAAAAACCATGTGTATCTGATATTAATCCTATTCTTGTCAAATCTATTTCGTTTTTAAAATGTAAATTTGTTAAGTAAATAAAGATAACTTCTTTCTCATCAAAACTTGTGATAAAGAAAATAACCTTGCATTGAACAAACGAGAAACGAAAAACGAGAAACGGAACAAATAACAAAAAACAAATTAAAATATGCCACATTACTATAAACTCGGTACCATCCCACACAAGCGCCATACACAATTTCGCAAGCCAGATGGTTCTTTATACTCCGAGCAGTTATTTTCTACTGAAGGTTTTTCCAATGATTATTCTTTGTTGTACCATACATACGCTCCCACGCTTATTGTAAGTTGTGATGAACCAATAAATGTAGCGCCAAAAATTGCTGAAGAGCATATGCTCAAGCACCGCAGCTTAGAAGGGTTTAAGATAAAGCCCGCAGCAGATTTTTTAGAAAGTAGAAAAGCTGTACTCGTAAACGAAGACTGCCACATCGTATTAGCCGCTCCGCAAAAAAGCATGACAGATTATTTTTATAAAAATGCAGATAGCGACGAAGTTATTTTTATACATGAAGGCACTGGTGTTTTAAAAACTTGCTATGGCGAAATTAAATTTGCCTATGGTGATTATGTAGTGGTACCCCGTGGTTGCATTTATCAAATACATTTTGATACAGAAGCCAATAGATTGTTTATTGTAGAATCACATTCACCCATTCGTTATCCAAAAAAATATTTAAGTAAGTATGGACAGCTCATGGAGCACTCGCCTTATTGCGAGCGGGATATACGCACACCAGAAAATTTACAAACCTTTGATCAAAAGGGCGACTTTATCATCAAAACAAAAAAGAAAGGAATGTTGTATGGCATACATTATGGCACACACCCATTTGACGTAATTGGTTGGGATGGTTTCTGCTATCCATACGCATTTAGCATTCACGATTTTGAACCCATCACCGGTCGTGTGCACCAGCCGCCACCAGTGCACCTTACTTTTGAAACAAATGCATTTGTTATCTGTTCATTCGTGCCACGCTTGTTCGATTATCACCCGCTTGCCATACCTGCGCCATACAACCACAGCAATATTGATAGCGATGAATTACTCTATTATGTTGATGGTGATTTTATGAGTCGCAAGCATGTAACCCGTGGTATGATTACACTGCATCCAGCGGGTATTCCTCACGGACCACACCCAGGCTTAGCAGAAAAAAGTATTGGTGCAAAAGAAACAAAAGAACTTGCCGTAATGGTGGATACTTTTCGTGCACTAAAACTTACCGAAGATGCCATTGCCATAGAAAACGATGGATATGTGATGAGCTGGGCGGAGTAAAAAAGTTACGAGTTTCGGGTTGAAAGGTTACTGGTTATTGTGCGTCACAAAAATGCGCCACAAATTACGAGTTGATGGGTTACGAGTTAAGGTAAACTTAGAAATAGCTGCGAGTTACAGGTTAAAAGTTACGAGTTATTACAGCGCTATAACCCGCAACCCACAACCCGCAACTTTTCAACTCGCAACTTTCATGTTATACCATAAAAAAAGAGGTTGCAATTTTTGCAACCTCTTTTCGTTATTTAAAAATAACTGTTATCTCATCACCATTATTTTAGCCATTTGCGTATCAGCACCGTTTTGTATTTTTACAAAATACATACCGTTTGCCAAAGTACTTACGTCTAATGCTCTTCTATTTTCACCTGCATTTACTGCGGTAGAATTTTTTAATACAACCGCACCAGTTTTGTCTGTTACAATTATACTTACATTTCCAGCAGCTTTTGTTTTAAACTGCAAGTTTGCAACATAACCCACAGGATTTGGAGATACAGAAATATCATTATTTAATTGTGCAAATTCCTCGGTAACACCTTTCGTGGCTGTACCTAATTGTACTTTTAATGTATAACAAACTGTTGTGCTGTTTGCACCATTATACCCATATACTCTTATGTAGTATGTGCCTGCTGTGTATGTACGTGTAATGGTTTCGCTAGTGGTACTTCCATTTTGAGAAATAGCTAATTGGGTAGTACCATTGCTGCTATATAAACGGATATCATAATCACCAGGTAATGTAGATAATGTAATGGTAGCAGTGCCGCCAGTTGTTACAACAAATTTGTAATAGTCATTATCAGTAGTAGTGTTTATCAATCCTTTTACATCTGTATTAAACGGAATGGTTGCAGCACCTGCTACTGTACCATTTGTACTTACATCATAAATACCAGGGCAAGTGTTTACCACAATTGCAGTTGTGGTAAATTGTGCAGCAGTAAATCCACTTGCACCATTGGCACCACAATTTGTACTTACTCTATAATCGTATAATGAACTTGCACTTAAGCCAGCAATAGCAACAGAAGTTGTTGTTGCTGCAGTTGCAGCACTTGTCCATACGGTAGCTGAATTTAATTTATAATCTACCGCATAGCTAGCAGCACCACTTACCGCAGCCCAACTTACTGTAGCGCTAGAAGAAGTGATAGCAGATGCAGATAAACCTGTAGGTGCATTACAAACAAAAGGGGTAGTGGTTGTAAATTGAGCAGCTACAAAATTTCCTGTGCCAGATGCACAAGTAGCTTGTACTCTCCAATCGTATAAAGAACCTTGTGTAAGACCTGTTAAACTTGCTGTTATAGCAGTTTGTGCTGTTGCAAAACTTGTCCATGTACTAGATGAATTTAATTTATAATCCACCGCATAGCTTACTGCATTTGTAACTGCATTCCAACTTACCGTTGCAGCATTATTTCCAATAGCTGATGATACTAAACCTGTAGCATCGCCACAAGCAATAGCACCACCAATGGTAAAGTTTGTATTGCTAATATCAAAGAAAATATTTCCTACTGCTTCTACTTTTATTCTTGCAGTTGTAGATGGAATAGTAGGAATTACCAAAGCCTCTGTACCATCGTTTGCAGTACTAGCTACCAACACCGTTGGAAAAGTAAGACCACCATCTGTACTCAAACAAATTTTTACATTAGCACAGCTTACCGGTGCAGCTGTTGTATTATTTACACTCCAAGTAATTGTTTGTGTAGAACCGCCAGCCCATGTTACAGCTGTGTTTGGCGCAGTTACTGCAAATGGGCCAGATGTGTTGCTTACCGTTACCACTGCATCTGTAAATTGTGTTTGCCCAATACTTAAAGGAGCAGTTGAACTATATGGAGCATTATCTCTTACGGTTAATCTAAAGTTTAATGTTCTAGATACAGAACTTAAAGCTTCCGTATTTGCACCTGCATCACCACCTGGTAATGGACCACTAATAAGTGCTCCAGCAAGTATGGTAGATAATTTTGGAAATAATCTTGTGCCAGATGTTGTAGGTGAAAATGATATCCAATTTGGTCCTGTAGCTTTTGTAGCGCTTGCTACACTGCTTGTGCCAGATACTGTTGAGTTATCATTTTGTTCCCAAGAGTATGTAAGCACATCAGCAGCATTTCCATCTGTAGCGGATCCAGTAAGTGCAAATGGCGTACTTATTGGAATGGTAAAATTACCCACTGCTGCTACCACTGGAGTAACGTTAGCCATTGTTGAAGTAATAGGGCAACTTTTAGTAGCTAAGTTTGCTTGAATTTGTGCAATGCTTGCTTGATGAAATACATCAATAGAATGTGGTGCTACATCTTGTGCGGTGATACCTGCATAGCCCATTACGGTAATACCAGAACCTACCTCTTTATTTACACCAGTACCTTCTAAAGATTTTGAAAAAGTATGGTTTCCTCCCAATTGATGTCCTACTTCGTGTGCCACATAATCTATATCAAAATTATCTCCTTGCGGTATGGCATCAAGTGGAGATGTAATACCACTCCCTTTAGAACCATCTACACATACGCAACCTATACAACCTGCATTACCACCGCCGCCGCTTGCGCCAAACATATGCCCGATATCATAATTTGCTTCGCCAATATTAGCTGTAAGTGTAGATTGTAATTGTGCATTCCACTGACTTAATGTGGTTGAATATGGATCGGTAGCCGGAGTATAATATATAACCGATGTTGAACTTGCTACAAGATTTAAATGCAAGGCCAAATCTTTTTCATACACTCCATTACAACGGGTGAGTGTATTATTAAACGCAGCCAATACCAATCCTACTTGTGCAGCACTTGTTGCCCCAAAATAATTTGCATATTCTCCGTTACATGATTGTGCAAGGCGCATTGTTTTTAAGTCGCCGCCAGATCTTGCAGTAATGCCGCTATTGCTTACTTGTGCATTTAAACCATTGGCTAAATCTGCCTCAGGTGTAGAACATTTCCATAGTAAATCCCCTTTCGTTCTTTGAGATTTAAAAACAGCATACACGCTTTGGTCTTGAGAGTAAGGCTCAATAAATTCATTTTCTTTTTCTGTCCTAAAAACCATTGTTTGTATTCCTTTTGGAGAAATACTTAATTTTAAACTGGCTGATTTATCGGTAATACCTCTACCAGAGTAAGCCCTAATTTCTGGAAACTGCGCTTGCAATGCAGGCTCAAAATTAGACGCTTCAAATACTTCAAATTGCTCTAAGTTGCCATCAGCATTTGGTAATGTAATAACCGTAGAATGTTTTTTAGCTCCGCTGCCAACTACAGAAAACAAAGCTTGTTTTAACGAAGATCTGTTTAAATCAAATAATGTAAACTCTGTGGGAAACGATAATCTAGCTACAGCTTTGTCTGTAATGATGCTACTACGATTTGCATTATCTGCAGACCAAAATTTGTCTGTTTGTGAGAAACCGCTAATCGCCACCATTGCTAACACTGCTGTTAGAAATAAAACTTTTTTCATGGTAAATATTTAGTTTGAAAAATTATGTACTCGTAAATATATGGCTTTAATGAAGCAAAAGAATAGCCAGAAAGCTAAATGTTAATATCTTTTTAACATATTTCCCCATTTCATTTTTTTGTATGTAGTGCTTTAATTGCTGGCTGTGTAGTGTAAAGTTTAGGTGTATGTAAATAAATAAAAGAGTGGTATAAATACATAAAACGCATGCGGTCTTAGAAAGAATATCTATGTATCTACCAATCTCGTTCTAGTAACGAATTATATTATACTTATATTGAGATTGTGCGTTTTTTAAAAATTAATATTAATGATTACACTTATCTAAAACAAAAAAGCCCCTCATTTCTGAAGGGCTCATTACGTGTTCAAGGAAAGCTAATAACATCGAACATCATTATGCAAGACTTGGAGGAAATAGGCAACTTTAGATAACTTATGATTACATTAAACTACATGAAAAAGTTAGAGTTGATTGCTATGTCATTTTTAATTAGAATTCTTTGAAGGTAAAAATATTATCAAGATTACTTCCCCTTCAATTTTTTATCCGCCAAATTCTTATCCGTACTCTTTACTCTACGTTGAAGTTTTTTAATATCTTCTTCCGCAGGTAATTGCTCTGGTTTTATGCCACTTTTACCTAATAAACTTCTGATGTCTTTGTTATTCTTTACATGCTCATTAGTAATGTTGGCTTCACCATTCAAGTCATTTTGCTTTACATTAAAATTAGTAATTTCAGTAGCTAATTGTTTCGCAGTAATGGTTATGGTGGGCAAAAAATCTGCTAGTGGTCTGTTTTCTGCAATACCCAGTTTTCTTTTCATGGCACTCGTATTGCTTCCACCAAATAATGCAGTATCTCCTTTGCTCCTTATAATGGCAAAACCTCTTTCATCAACCCCTCTCTCATAAATATTCTTAGATAATTCTGTTTCTGTAGCAGCTAATTTTTCTCTAGCTTGCAAACGCTCCATAAGTAGAATTCGTTCTTCCAATAATTCTTGCTTACGGGTTTGTATGGCAAAATAACTTTGTGCAAAAGCAATTTGTTCTTTCTTGGGGTCGCCGTTTTGTGCTATAAGGTAGCAGGCATAACGGGTAAGCATTATATCGTCAATATCTTTTGCTGCACCTTTAGGCATTTCTATCGTTTTGTTGACGTCAACAAAATGATCCAAAACCGCTTCACCAGTGGTTTTACAACTTTCTTTGGCTTTTTGTATTGCGTTTAAAAAGTTACGCCACTCGGCATAACCAAGTAATAATTGTAATTCTCTGGCAAGCCAATATTCAATACCGTCTTGTTCATAAACTGCATCCTCAAAGGTTCGGTTAAGTTTTGATATGGTTTGTTTTTCCATTGAAAATAATTTTCTGTTTTAAAATAAATGCCAAGCACTTTATAATTAAATAAATTGAAAGTAAATATAAATACAAGTTTAATGTATTGTTTCAAATAATCAAAAAACCTCTCAAATCTGAGAGGCGTTTTGTTTTGCCGTGCACAAACAAAAAGACCAAACTCGAACCACAAAAATCAATGCTGTATTTTCTGTAATTACAAGCCTACAGGGCATTGTAGGGGCAAAAAAAGAGGGACTTCAAAACGATATTTCGTTGAAGTCCCTTTCTGTACCATGTACGGGAATCGAACCCGTTATTCCTCCGTGAAAGGGAGGCGTCTTAACCGGTTGACCAACACGGCATTTCTTTCTTTCGGAGTGCAAATATAGAGAACTACGTTTTTATATCCAAATCTTTTAAAAGAATAAGTGCAAATACATGATTTAACTTAGTTCCCACTCTGTATGCATATCGGGTATATCCACGTTGGCAAATCCTTTTACAACTAGCTTTGCTTTAAAATCTTCTTGCACATTATACTCTCCGTGTACCAAAAAAACTTTTTTTACTTTGCTGGCTTCTTGGCATGCTAAAAAGTGTAACAAATCATTATAATCCCCATGTGCACTCATGCTTCGTATTTGTCCTATTTCTGCATTTACCTCATGCCATCTACCAAAAATACGCACTTCTTTCTCCCCATTTTTTAGCCTACCACCAAGGCTGTGTGGCTCGCAATATCCTGTAAGCAATACACTATTTCTACTATTTTCTATATTATTTCTTATATGATGTTTCACACGCCCAGCTTCAGCCATGCCACTTGCCGAAATAATTACACAAGGTTCTCTTCTATAATTTAACAGCTTAGAATCTTCTACAGATTTCGTAAAAATTAATCCTGGGAAAGCAAATGGATCTTTATCTACTTTCATAACTTGCTGTATGCTCTCATTAAAATATTCTGGATGGCTTTTTATAACTGTTGTAGCTTCCATACTTAGCGGACTGTCCACAAAATAATCAAGCTCTGGTAATCTATTTTCTAAACTCAATTGATTGAGTGCATACAAAATTTCTTGTGTACGCCCTACACTAAATGCAGGCATAATTAGTTTTCCTTTTTTCTGTATGCAAGTTTTTTCAATCCATTCTAGCAATAAATCTGTAGATGGAGTAAATTCTTCATGCAAACTATTGCCGTATGTGCTTTCTATCAAAATATAATCCGATTGTTCAAACACAGCAGGCGCACGTAAAATAATATCTCTATACCTACCCACATCACCACTAAAAGTAATTGTTGTTTTTTTGCCATTTTCTGTAATGCGCAGATGCACAGCAGCACTACCAATAATATGTCCTACATCTGTGTAAGAAAATTCTATCCCATTTTCTATTTTGCTGGATAAGGAAGGAAAAATTATCGCCACCAATCTTAGTGGTGAATAGATGGATGCAAAGCTTCAGGAATTGTTGGGAGAATAATCGAATCTGTTTCTGTATTCGATTGGTTTTTTCGTTATATATTTTTTGAACATTAAGCGCCTTCCTTCACAAACTTATATCCAACGCCTCTTAGTGATAAAAAATAT
>JANOZW010000021.1:0-2743 GCA_031429575.1 Ferruginibacter sp. | reverse complement strand
TATTACCCTCTGGCTGTATGGGAATATTGTTATCGGTAATGGCAGCAGTTATTTCTATGCTATCTGCTATGTAGCCACTCAATTGTAGGTTTAGTGTACTCCTAACAGATGCATCTCTATTATTACCGATAGATATTTCCCTACCAAAACTACCATCTGTTTTTAATGTGCCGAAATTTAGTAAAGGATTATTCTGATTAGATGAATTGATGGCTGTAAAAGGATTTCCAATCATAAATCTATCTTTTACCAAATTATAATCGTATCGTTTTGAAACCGCATTTATTTTCATGGGAAATACACGATACGACACTTGAATACTATCAAACAAATATTTTTGCTTCCATTTTATAGAACCATTTACATAATCTTTTGTATATAAACTATCAGGCACATCTGCAATGATAAGCGTAGCTGGTGCTATGCTAAGTGTATCTAATTTTTGAATGGGAAATTGCACAGCAACTTTCTTAGTTCGTAAATTTGACAATTGCGGCGATAAAATTTGTGCTGATAATGAGCTTGCAATAAACAACAGAATACCCATCGCAATAAAATATTGCATTGACTTTTTTCCATTATATCGTTTTACAAGTGTAATGTTGTTATAGTTTTAAATGTGAATATACTTTGAAAAACTGGTTTCTTACAAGACGGTCTTTACGCCTATTATGCTGCTATTATGTACTAAATAAAAGTGGTCTAACGGATACACCATCAGACCACTTTAAAATTTGTCTATAAAATCTATTCAAATATTACATTTCTTCTGTTGCAAAACTAGCACCAATAAACTCTTTATTCATACGAGCAATATTAGCTACAGAAATTCCTTTAGGGCATTGTGCCTCACATGCATACGTATTGGTACAATTTCCAAAACCTTCTTTATCCATTTGTGCTACCATATTTAATGCACGGCTCTCTCTTTCAGGCCCACCTTGTGGCAACAATGCTAATTGAGAAATTTTTGCCCCTACAAATAACATTGCGCTACTGTTTACACATGTAGCCACACATGCACCACAGCCTATACAAGCCGCCGCCATAAATGCATCATCGGCATTTTTTTTATCAATGGGTATGGCATTTGCGTCCACCGCATTACCAGTATTTACACTGATGAACCCTCCAGCTTCTATGATTCTATCAAAAGCTGTTCTGTCCACCATCAAATCTTTCACCACAGGAAAAGCCTTACTACGCCAAGGTTCTACCACTATCGTATCACCATCTTTAAAAGCACGCATGTGCAATTGGCAAGTGGTATTTTGTTTCCAAGGCCCATGGGCTTCTCCATTTATGTGCATGCTACACATACCGCATATTCCTTCTCTACAATCATGGTCAAATGCAATAGGTTGCCCACCATCGTGTATGAGTTGCTCGTTCAATACATCAAACATTTCTAAAAAGCTCATTTCGCTAGAAATGTCTTTTACATTGTATGTTTCAAAACTTCCCTTTGCCTTGTTGTTTTTTTGACGCCAAACTTTTAGGGTCAAATTCATGTGGTAATGTTCCATTTGGTAAATTGTTTTATTTATAACTCGATAGTATGCGGTGTTAAAGCAAATACTATGTCTTTTTTTATTAATCACTTTAAAGCTATTTGAAAATCATTTGTGTCAAACTTTGGTAGAAATTTTCTACTAGAAACAACAACTGCGTTTATATCAAATCCATTAATTTCATTCATAGTTTTGTCAATAGAATTTAAAAGTTGTTCGCAAGCACTTATCAAATCAACACCTTTCAATTCTACATAATATGCTAAGGAAGGTTTATTTTTTAGAAAATTATATTCTTGTTTATTCTTATCAAATAAAAATAAATAATCACAACTTCTCTCTCCTTCTACTTTATTGAAAACGCAATCATCTATTTTTATTACATCACAGACTACATCATATTCAGCATGCCTAAAAAAGATTTGTTTATTCTGCTCATCTCTAGTTATTAAATAACTTGTTTCGATATTTGAACATTGTGCTAATGATTTCATTTTACAATATCCAATTCAATATCAAAAACTTTATTAAACTCAGTATTTAAAATTGTACTTACTCCATCTATTTTCTCTGTTTTTATCAAACCTTCTTTCCCTATAATATTTTCACACGTACCATCAGTATGTAGCATATATGCCGAAACGTCTTTGGGATTAATCCAATATTTTGAAGGAGTTATTTTATCTACTTCATCAAAATGTAATTTATCCTCCATGTTACCAGTATTATAAGCAAACATCAAATTACTCATCGTCATTAAGATATAAGGACTATGCGTTGTAATTAAAATTTGATTTCCAGCATTTACACAATCACTAGCCAAATAATTAATCAAATGCATTTGAGAAATAGGAAATAAATTTAGTTCAGGTTCTTCTATAATGAAAGATTTTTTCTTTTTCCTGTACTCACTATAATATTTTATCATTAAAACGATAGGGATTACAGACATGTAACCGCTTGCAGCATTATTTAAGCTAATAAATTTCTCCTCCCCACTTTTCCTAACAATTCCACGCCCATCAACATTTTTATACTCTATTTTTAATGGCTCAATCTCTGTTACATCCTTGTAGATTCTTTGTATTTTATCTATGTCTACGAAAAATTTAAAAAGTGGGTCGCTTAAATTACTAGTAAAATCCTTGCCCATTGAAAAAACAGATTGCAAAACCCTTTCTCCATAAATGTAAAACGGGAATTTCATTAACGTCCCTATTTTTTCAAAAAAC
>JANOZW010000020.1:0-2490 GCA_031429575.1 Ferruginibacter sp. | reverse complement strand
ATCAATTTGTTTTTGCATTGCTTCAATAATTTTTTGTTGCTCTTGCATGCCTTTTACTAATGGCACTACAAATTGTGCATAGCGCAAGCCATAATAATCTTTGTCATTTTTTGGTTTATCTACACCATCAAAATCATATCCTAATTCTTTGGCTGCTTTTTCTACATCTTGTGCTATAAAACCTGTTTGTAATATTTTATTAATATTGTCACCATTATCATTCTTTTTATTTTCATCATTAATATTTTGGTATTTAGCAATAGCTTGTTTATCTAAATAATATGTTACAGGGTTTAGCTTTTTTATAAAATCTAAGCCTGGCACATTGCTTTGTATATCTTTTTTAAAACGCCTATCCGACACATTTGACCAACCTTGAAAACCACCAATACTTACAATGCCAGCATCACCTAATCGTACCTGATTGCTTCCCGTAACTTGAGCGCCATCGCCTATTGCAGTGGAATTGCTAAAATTGCCAGCTGTATAACTTCGAGAACCTATTGCTGTATTGTACGAACCGGTAGTAAGTGTATTTAAACTTAAAGAGCCGAATGCAATATTTCTATTACCACCAATTACATTAGTCATTGTATTATATCCTACAGCAGTGTTTTCTGAACCATTATCATTTGAATACAAAGTTTTGTAACCAATAGCCGTATTTTGATACCCTGTAATATTATTAAAAAGACTTCTTGTACCAACTGCCGTATTTTCTATACCATGAAATGTGATGTTAGTATTATTTGAGCCATTTTTATACATGGCGGAATCACCAATGGCTACCAGCCCCGATTTATTAGTATTGCCCTCTAAAGCATTATTACCAACAGCCACATTATTATTACCAATGGTATTTTCATAAGCTGCCGCATTACCAATGGCTACATTATTATCGCCAGTAGTATTTTTAAAAGCAGCTAAATTGCCAACTGCTGTATTTCTATTGCCAAATAAGTTATTATACATTGCCGAATTTCCAATTGCACTATTACTGTTACCCCCGACACTCGACGTTAGTGCATTATTTCCATTTGCTGTATTAAAATCACCATGTGTATTTAATGCCAATGCAGTATTGCCTGTTGCTGTATTGCCATTGCCATCATCATTTCGTAATAATGCTTTAAGCCCCACAGCTGTATTTGCATTGCCAATAGTATTCTCTGAAAGTGTTTCATCTCCAAGTGCAGTATTAGAATAACCAGTTGTATTTTGAGACAGTGTATAATTACCTACACCTGTATTCCAGTAGCCTGTTGTATTATTAAATAAAACATTAAATCCAACAATTGTATTTGGGTTTGCTCCTCCTACATTGCCATTGCCCTTGCCTATCATTACGCTACCAACTGTAATATCTTTTACAAAATATTTTGAGCCATTTATAGTTTGTGGATTAACTAAATCTACAAAGAAATTGGAATTTACAGCAGCCCACCCTACGCCATTATGGATATAAACACCAGCAGCCAAATCTGTTTGATAAATTTGCAACCCTTTTTTGGGTGCTACTATGGCTTCTCTTTGTAAGTAGGTCATTTGTGGCAATAAAAAACCTTTATCAGTAGCACTTAATTCTAGTATTGCAGAAGCATGTGGTGTGGCTGTTCCAATACCTACATTTTGTGCAATTAAATTAGTTGCCGAATGTATAATTGCAATAAGGAGTATTATCTTTTTCATTTGTATTTTTAAAGTGTTAAACCACCAACATAATAGCTGTAGTTTATTATAAAGTCTTGCCCAGCTTGTGTAATAAGGCTAGTGCCTTTGTAAAAACAAAAGAAACCATACCTGCTTTTTCAGTTGTTCAATTTCTATCATAATTAGTTTATTCTGCTGTATAAAATAATTTTCTTTTCCATTATATTAATCTAAGGTAATGCTTCTACAAACTATTTTTTTCAAATAAAAGGCAGCGATATTTCTTTACCTATTGCTGTCAATGAAATTGTTTTTAAAAAATGTATTTATAAAATTTTGCTGCATTTTTTGGTTCAAGATTGGTATCCGTTGCAGTTACCCTATTCCATTTAAAATCACTAGTAGTATTATCTAATCCCTCTGCTAGCAAATCTAAATCGCAAAGAAAAGTACCTCTTATAATTAATCCATTGCTAGTGCTTTTTACAGAGCCATCAGCATTGTACGTTACTGCATTAATGGTAAGTTTGTAATTTGTGGGTATATCTATGGCTACTATTTCAAATTTACCATATTGCACATTGTTAGTTTTATAAGCAAATACATCTCCTGCTTTCATTAATAACCCCGATGCATCTGAGACTGCAATTACTGCAACAGTCATTGATGCATCTTTTGCTTGCAAATGGGCATTCGTAATTTCTGAATAATTTTTTGGTAATACAGGAGTTGGTAATACAGGAGTTGATTCAGTTGTGCTTTTTTTGCATGAAAAAATGCTTAGTGCAAAAATGATAGCCAGCATTGAAAATTTAATTGATTTCATAATTTTTTATTTTT
>JANOZW010000019.1:0-6572 GCA_031429575.1 Ferruginibacter sp. | reverse complement strand
GTAAGTTTTATGCGAAGCGGTAAAATTAGTTTTGATTATGGGAGTGTCAGCCTGAGCTTGTCGAAGGCGGCGCAAAATTTAACGATGTTATTTTCTACATTTACCCGCCTTCGACAAGCTCAGGCTGACAACTTTTATATTTGATAAATTCATTTTAACGCCCCACACTATTACTTCCCCTACAAAAATCTAAATCTCTTTTTGCTTGTTCCAAATCTCTCATAAGTGCTGCATTTTTGCTGAGCAACTCTGCTACTTGCGTTTGTGATTCTACTACATTGGTGGTTTTTCCTTTTAGTGCATTGTATTCAAAAAAAACTGCGGTTACTACTCTGTTCATTTTTCCTTGTATGCTACTATCTCCTACATTTAGTTTATTTAGGTCGCCCAGTTTTTGCGCCACCATATCGCTAATGTATTTTATGTTTACACCAGGCTTGTCTATAGAGTCAATAAACTTTTTTGCTTCTATAAAACTATTGGTAATTTTTTCTTGCTCCATATTTTGCAAACGCATACTTTCTGCTTTGCCTTTTAGTATTTCATTTTCTTTGTGCGGTAATCTAAAATCAAAATACACGGCAGTTGTAACCATGGCTACCGTTAAAACAAAAAATAAAAAAAATTTCCAAAAGGCACTGTTTCTTTCTGAGGTGTTAATAGGTTTTTGCATACTGCTCTATTTAAAATGTGTTTATTAAATTAATCTGCTAAAAAACTTCTTCTTTTCTTTATTTCCATTTCAGGGAAATCAGATTTTACCACTTCTTCTTTCACAAAAATATTGGCATCACGTTTTTTACCAATGTATTCAAGCCTACTTAAATTATGAAACAAGGTGGAAATTGATTTAGAAAAATTAGCAGTTAACTCTACTGTACCGTTTATATCTTCGTGTATATATTTATGATTGGTAAGGTTGGTGATTAAGTTTTCCAACTCTCCCTGTTTCAAATCGCACCACTCCATAAAATAATTTATCAGCTCCTCTTTGCCAGAGCCTAAATATTGATCCAGCGTATTTTTTAACACCCTAGCCATGGAAGCTATTACCGATAACATATGCAACGGCGGTTCATGTAGCATACTCCATCTATAAACCATTGCATGGCTATTGCTGTATTGCAACATATTTTCACAAATGCGTTGTACAATTTGTGCCAATTCATTCTGTTGCTTTTTCTGAATAATTTTTTGCATTATTTGTGTACAATACAATTCCATTTTAGAAATAAATGCTTCCATGCCAGCAAACACATCTATTAACTCTGGATGGCTGCTACCCGTAACACATGGTGGAATATAATCTTGATCGACCAGTATGTTTTGCTCTTTAATAAAAAATTTTCCAATTACCAATTGATATAAACCTGGGCGTTGATACTGCAAATCTTCTTCTGGCATTAAGGATAAACTGTATTGTGGTAGTGTGTATGGAATGCGAAGCGGCAATTCATCTTCCAATGCATTTCCTGTAGGTATTCTTTTATATGGATTTACTGCAAGTACTACAAAATACGTTTCCGATTTTATTCTTAGCTCAGCAAATGGCACAGATAACCCTAGTATTTTTTCTGTAACAGATGTATAATCATCATCTGCATTTTGTTCAATATTGATTACATAACCACCTGGTGTAACTGCTCTACAACTCAATAAATTTACCACAACCTGTTGCTGATTATCATAATTTATTTGCAAGTTTATTGGGCTATGCCCTCCTGCTACTGCAGGCAATAAACCATAATTGATGTGGCTTATATGTGCGCCTGTAGCAAATGCTTGCGCTTGCACACGAGCATTTTGCTCATCTATAAAATGATTTTTATTAATCTTCATGCCATCCACCCAGTTTACGGGTAGGTAATATTGTTGCTTTGCCATGGTTACATATTTATAGATCTTCTACAAACGATTACATCGTTCTCCTTGATCCTATTTGCATAAAATGTTTTTTCTGAACTTATATAAACGGTGTTAATGGTGTACCATCTTGGTTTTTTATAAAATATCCAACCGTAAGGATCCATATTTTTATCGGCAATTTCTATTTTACTGTTTGGGTGTCTTTCGCTATAGTCATTTATAAAGTAATAAAACAATTGTCCAAACTCCATATCTCTCGGTGCCTTTGCTCTAAAGTTTGTAAAATGTTCGTCATTCAATTTTTTTTGAAATTCAAAACTTATCACCAACATATTTTTTAATTTATCATCATCAGGGTCTTGCACCTCTCTGTTTACCGGATAAAACCATTGCACAAATATTTTTGGAGAAATAGCAATGGCTTTTAAAAATGTGTGATACACAAATAATGGAAAAATAAAAAATGCAACAGCCGAGCCTGCCATGTAATGATACCCATCGTTGTTCATCCATTTAAAAATGACTACAAAAAACATAAATCCAAAAATGGCGATGGCAAAAGTGAACAAAACAATCATTGGAAAAGCTTTTTCATCGGTAGCCCAATCCATATATTTTGGTAAAAAATAAATATGTAATACGCCCAATAAAATAAATATAAGTTGAAGAATAATATAGGTGCGCAATGGATAAAAAAACAAAGAATTCATTCCAACAAAACCAACCAAGGCAAATAACACAGAAGCCACCAACAAATAAATAATACACACTTTTAAATAAGGCTGAAAACTTCCCCTTATTTTACCAACCACCCTGCCCATAATGGCCATCAGCGAAAAACCGCCCAAGCCCAATATGCCAAGCATTTTTAATAACTCTCCTGTAAATAAATTTCCCATGTTTTTTACTATTTATAAAACAGATGATATTCCAAGCAATGGCGCATCCTCTTTTTTGTTTAGTACAAATTTTTCTGATGATGTTTTTAATAATATGGTCGTTCTTACATCTGCATTGGCAGGTATAAAATAATTGTAAAATGTTTGTAGTAAGGGAAAATAATTCCCACCTTCTACATATTGATATGCTTTTGTTTTTTCTAGTGGCCCAATATTTATAACCGCTACAGGATATTGCTCTTTAAAACTTTCACCACAAATAAGCGCACTACCCAAATCGTGTTTGCCAAGTACATTATAATCATGCTCAGCACTAGTGATGCGTTCGTAAACCAAATCTATTTTTACTGGTTCGTTAATAATTTTTTGCAATACACCTGCAGTAGCCACCACATCGCCTGCTATGCGATGCACATATGGTAGAAACATCACCAATACCAATGCTGCATTGGTAGGAATGTTTTGTGGCAGTTTCCAAAAATCTATAAAATATTCTTTTAGCCATCCGCTACGCAAACCTTGCAATAAATCTGTTTCTACTTTTTCATTTTTTATGGTTTGTAAAAAGAATTCATTTTCAAAAGGTGCAAAAAACTTTCTTACTTCTGTTTCCTTCTTTTTATTTATTCGATAATCTTCCGCCATTTCCTCGGCAGATTTTACCTTTATTGTTTCTGCATCTGCTTGAAAAAATATCCCTTCGGGTAATGCATCGTACAAGCCAGACCTAGATAATTGTAACGCCAAAAAAACAGCATAACTATTTTGATCGTTTATACTTGCCTTGTATAAATCGTGTACATATGTTCTATAAAAAAAAGAATTGCTTTGCGCAGAAAAATCTTTTTGTCTTAATCCGCTTTCCATAGCCTGCGCCATCAATACCTCTGCCCGCACATCTGTGGGATGCATATTTAATTCTGCTGCTATTTTTGTAAGCTTGGTCAATTTATTTTATTGTGAATTTTTGTTCTCTAATAAAAACCCGTACCGGTATAAAAAAGTTTGAGTGTTGCATAATGGCTGTTGTAATATCATCTTGCCAAAAAACAATCGTTCCTTTTTCTTTTATTGCCATCATATCTCTTTGTTGTAATATTATATGCACATCCAATGTTCTTACCAACCCATGCTCTTGCCCAGCCAATACAGAAAATCCTTTTTTTATGTCGATACTTGCATTTGCCATAGCCAATCGCAATCTGCAAAAAGCAGCTATATCTTCGTTGGTTACCAATTTTTGTTTGGATAGCAATGCACTTTTGTATGCCAATACTTTTTCAGTATCGTTTAGTTTATTTCTACCGCCTTGGGTGTTGGTTATTAATTTTGTGGAGCCGCTTTCAAATTGGCTGCTGCTATACACGCTAAGCGGTGTAGCTGCTTTTATTAAATTGGCCGAAGCTCCATTGCTACTCCAAAATTTTACATACACCGTTTGCCTTGTATCTGTTTGTTTGTTGTTAATTACCAAATAAGGCGTACTACCTTTTAATAATTGTTTATTGGTAATTTGTTGCTCTAGTTTATTGATGGTTTGTTGCAGAGATGTCATTTCGTTTTGCAAAAAATCATTTCCTAAAATAGAAAATGCTGCTGTTTCTTCTCTTAATAAATGAATGAGTTTATCAACCGTTTCTGCTGCTTCTCTATTGTCAAAACGCCCTACACCACCGTATCTTAGCAAAATAGAAAAATCATCTTCCTCATCATTATTATTTCTTAAATGTAATAACCTGCCTCGTTGGTCGGCAATAGTATAAATGTCTAAAAATGTTTCTTCCGATAAGAGTGGAATAATGTTTACAAATTCTTTTATCCTAAAGTTTATATCGTACAAATGGCGATTGACAATGGGAAAACAATTTGTGTTCACAATTATATCTTCCAAAACAATATTGTTTACATTTTCTGGAAACTCAATACAAATCCAAAACAATGTATTGGCTTGCATTTGGGTTAAATCTTTTTCGGCAAAAATATTTTTGATGGCATCAGGTACGGATTGCTTTGTATAATTAGTGGCAATATTATTTTGCTCATCGTGCAGGGTAATAAATTGTTGGCGATAAAATTCATGAATGTGGTTTTCAATTTTTTCTGTTGCACTAATATCTCTATTCAACACAGCATCTATATCAAAATAATTTACATCGTTTCTCTTTAATGGATAACCAAGCTCATGATGTATTTTTTGTCCATCGGCATACCACTGTGCTTTTGGCAACTGATTAAAAAATTGTTTTTTTTGAGACTGATGCAACACATCAAAATAAAAACGCATGCCATTTACATTAAGTGCTTTTGCATCTATACCTAGCCAAAGATGGTTGGTAGGTAAGGCATAATTATTGGTTGCAATAATCTGTTGTGTATTATTGGCCCCTCCATCTGTCAGTATTATTTTATTGCCTACGGCTTTGTATTTTATTACCGCTTTGTGTAACAAAAAATTACCTACTGGCGAAAAATAAATATCTTTTTGTGCAGCCTGCTCTTCATCTTGCGTAGGTACAAAACGTTTGCTCGTATAAAACTGATCTTCGGTATTAGTTTTGCCCACTTGCTCCGTAGGCAATGCATACGCAATGGCATGTGCAGGCAATACACCTGTAAGCGCTTCTGGCGAAAGCAACTGTACCAACCTTTCTAAAACTCTGGAGCGGCTGCTTTCTATTTCTCCATTTATTTTTTCTAATTCTGTAGCACAAGCACCCATGAGCAATCCAACTAGTGGGTCAAAACTTGCTTCGGTATCTGTTTCGGGTAAGCCCCAAAAACGTGCTGCCGACTGCATCATGCTTTCTTTTATATGTTGTTTGCTGGTTGTCATTTATTTTTTTATTGGTCGGTGTCTCACCGACCATATTTATAATATTGGGTTTCGGTTGGTGTCCCCACCAACCGATAAGTTAATAGCTCATTCTCACCATGGTTCGTATTTCACCATAACTGTTCGGAAGTTTTATTATTCTACTTTTAATCCCGAAGGGATGCAATTAATATAGTAAACACAAAGCATTTTTAATAAACCCCGAAGGGGTGATATTAGTCATAATGTCATCCCTTCGGGATTTCGGCATTATTAAATTGATTGAATTCTATATTAATACCAGCCTTTCAGGCTTAACTTATTATTTGCACATCCTACATTCCTCGCCGTGGTTCGTGTCCCAATAAACATTTATTTTAATTAATTTATTTACATTTTTTAAATCTATTTTAAAAAATTAGTTATACGATAATGGCCCTGTAAAAAATTGATCCGTATAAACAATCGCTTCTTTGGTAGCTGCTAAAACCCCGCTAATGGTAACGTGTAGCATCTTTTTCACATTGCGGCCACTAAGCCTAGTCAGTTGTTCTTCTTGCTTTATAAGTATATCTACTTTTATATTTTTTATACGTGGCTCGTATTGGTTTACTGCATGCAGCAATGATTGTTTTATCTGCTCCCGTATTTTATTGTTGGATGTTAGGTTGTCAAAATCGTTTTCCCAAATAGAACAACCATAGTTAGGATCATTGCCCATTTCGCCAAAAGCGGTTGTAAGAATTAAATGTATATGATGGTACACCGACTGTTGTAGCGAACAGCGGGGAAGGTCTTGCTTTTGCAGTACCTTATCCAACGATAGTGGTAACGAATAGTATTCGGGCTTCACGACAAGAAAAATAAATTATTAGGAAATAGAAGAATTGGTGGCTGGCGAGAATAACAGTTCCAAAAGGCTTGTCGTGAAATCGGTTAGTCGAAATACGCTGTTTTCCAATTCTTCGGTGTGTATAACAATTATTGAGCCAAAA
>JANOZW010000018.1:0-8913 GCA_031429575.1 Ferruginibacter sp. | reverse complement strand
CAATACTGAAATTAAAATCTGATTGCCTATCCCCTACTGGCGTATAATCAGCTAAGGTTAATGGGATACCTGATGTAGCAGAAATAATTACATCTCCATTAACATTACGTTGAAATCTATTAGCAGCCAATTGATATATATTTCCTCCTTTCACAGAAATGTTTCTAATGTTACCTATAAACTGATCAGAATTATAAAACTGTGGTAAGCCAGCGGGCATATCTATTATTTCGTTTACATTTTTAGAAAAATTTAAAGTAATATCCCAAGTTACTTTATTAGATTTCACTGGCGTTCCTGTTAATTGAAACTCCACACCTCTATTTTCTACTGTACCGCCATTAATCCATTGTAATATTGCGCCCGATGCATATGAAATACGTGGGTTTATTAATTGGTCCTCGGTTCTATTATTATAATATGCTATATCTAATCCTAAGCGGTTTTTAAAAAATTTAAGCTCTAATCCTGTTTCAAATTGTTTACTAAATTCAGGACGCAAATTTGGATTGCCTTGTACTACAAAAGGTGTAAACCCTCCACCTGTAAAGGTAGATGCCGTAAATCGGTTTCCTTTTACATATGGCGCACTTGGGTCTCTACCCGTAGTAGCATAATTTATACGAGCTTTAGCGTATTGTATTTGTTTAGGTAAGTTTTTAAATAATTCTGTAATAATAACATTGGCACCAGCAGACCAATATCCATATATTGCATCGCCTAGTTTGAAAGAGGTAGGATCTACTAAGCGACTAGAAAAATCAATCCGATAAGAACCTGCCACATTTAGCCAATTATTGTAAGTACCATTATATGTTAAAAAAGTACCTGCTCTATTCCAATTTGAAAAAGTGGTGATAGAGCCTATAGTTAAAGGATCCGTATTATTGATACTGATAAAAGTTGGATCAAAAAAGCGCTCTCCTTTTACAGAATTGATTTCGTATTTTCTACTATCAAATTGAAATGCTGCTACAACAGAGTTGTTAATTTTACCAAATTTTTTGCGAACACTTGCTTTATAAACACCATTAATTAAACGCTGACTTTCGTTCCACTGTAATAAACTTCCTCCTACCGTTCTAGCAAAGTTACTTTCAGGATGCAAAAACCAAGTTCCCTTTGTTGTAAAAAAATCTACTCCATGTATTGCTGTCAAATTTAACCATTTGAAAGGATCATACCCAACCGTTATATTACCAGTGAGTCTATCTGTGATATCATTGTTTACATTTTTGTTTACATCCCAAAATGGATTGTCATCTTCTGCAACCAATAAATCTCCTCTAATTGTTCTTTTGCCACCTGTTGGGGTTAAATAGTTTCTTATATCATCATCAACAGGCCATGAAAGCAAACTTAATAAAAACCCACCAGATCCCTTAGAAGCTTTATCAGTTTTTGCATTAACATACGTAAATGAATTAGCGATGTTTACTTTCGGGCTAATTTTAAAAGTTGTATTTAATCTGAAATTATAACGCTTGTACCCTGTATTTGGAACTACACCTTCTTGATTGTTATATGATCCTGTAAATCTATAAGTGCTATTATCTGTACCACCATCTACAGAAAGATTGTGCACTTGGCTTTTACCTACTTTGAAAAAAGATCCAATATTATCATAAATGGTAGCATTTGGCGAAAGTTTTTGGCCAAAAAACGTCCGAGCAAATTGATTGTTTACTCCAAATGAACCTTGATCATATGTAGTTTGTACTTCAGGTAAACGATATACTTTTTCCCAACGAAAGTTTGCACTATAACTTACATTAGCTCTCCCTTTTTTACCTTTCTTAGTGGTTATTATGATAGCGCCATTAGCGCCATCAGAACCGTAAATAGCAGTTGCTTCCGGCCCCTTTAATACAGTCAATAATTCAATATCTTCTGGATTAATATCGGCAGCTCTATTTGTAAAATCATTACTACGATTGGCAAGATTAACACCACCAGTAGCAGGTAATCTATCTTGCATTTCAAATGAACTGTTATCTATTATTAATCCATCAACAACAAAAATTGGCTGGTTATTTCCATCCAAAGAAGTAGGGCCTCGCAAAATAATGGAAGATGAAGCTCCAGGCATCCCTGTTGTAGAAGTAATAGTAGCCCCAGGTATTCTTCCTGCTAATGAGTTTATAAAATTTGGTCGTTTTGTTTGAGCTATTTCATCCCCAGATACTGTAATAACTTGCGAGTTTAAGGTACTTTTATTTTTTTGAATCCCATAACCAGTATTCACGATTACTTCCGCCAAACCTTTAGTACCCTCAACAAATTGAACATTGTGTATGTTACTATTTTCGGTCACTCTATATTCTTGAGATACATATCCAACAAAAGAAAACTCTATGAGTGCGCCGACAGCGGCATTTATAGAGTAGTATCCTGCAACATTTGTTTTGGTAGCTGTGTTAGTACCTTTAACTCTTACTGTTACACCTTCTAAATTGCTTTTATCATCTTGAGCGATAATAGTGCCCGAGATAGATTTTTGTTGAGCGAATAAGCAATTTCCTAGAAAAATAAATACAAATAGAAAGAGCAGCTTTTTAAATTTTATCATAATTATAACTTTTGGTAATACTAAAGTATAGTTATTTTTCGAGAATGAACAAATTCTTATTAATTTATTTTTAAAAGTATTCTGTAAATTCAAAGAAATTTTTTAATCGATTGATTAAGTTTATATAATTCAGTGTTAAATTTTTGTTTTAAAAGTTCAAAATATAGAATACAACATAAATTAATCTTTATTATAATATAATTAACACTGCTAAATAATTATTTAAAAAAATATCAATCCAGCCAGCTTTAAACATTTGAATTTGTAAAAAAGGGCAATAACAAACTTTCCTCAATCCTTGTTTTTTACCACGCTTTTACATCTAATTACCATTTATATAAAACAACTATTAAAATAATGCTACGAAAAATTTCTTATTTAATTTTATTAAAAAATAGATAATGAAAAATTACATTTTAATGTTTTGCTTAGGTACGGCTTTAGCAGGCCAAGCTCAGCAAAAAAACTTGCCCATGCCACAAAACATACAAAAGGCATATACCAACCAAACCCGCAGTGCCGATGGAAAGCCTGGTAGCAAGTATTGGCAAAACTTTGGCAGGTATAATATAAATGTAAGTGTGAACCCGCCTAGCAAAAGAGTAGAAGGCAAAGAAACCATTACCTATATTAATAATAGCCCGAAAGATTTGAAAGGGTTGGCGATAAAACTTATTTTAAATATTCATTCGCCTGGTGCTACGAGGCAAAATGCGGTAAGCCAAAATTATTTAACACAAGGAATAGTGATAGATGAGTTTAAACAAAATAATACCGTTGCAAAATGGGAAGATGCAGCAGGCGAAACAACTCAATTTGTACGCTTAGATAAATCGCTTAAAACAGGCGATAGCATTTTACTTCATTTTAAATGGCATTATGATGTTTCTGAAAAAAGTGGTAGGGAAGGCAAGCTGGATAGCACGAGTTTTTTTCTTGCCTACTTTTACCCACGCATAGCTGTAATGGACGATACACATGGCTGGGATTTTATGCCTTTTACAGATGCGCAGGAGTTTTACAATGATTTTAATGACTATGAAGTATCGGTAACGGTACCTAAAAACTTTTTGGTATGGGGCACTGGCGATTTGGAAAATGCTGCCGAAGTATTGCAACCAAGCTTTGCAGATAAATTTAATAAAAGCCTTACCAGCGATGCTGTAATAAATATAGTAACGCAAAAAGATATTGATGCAAAAAATATTACTACACAAAACGCCACAAACACTTGGAAATGGAAAGCAAAAAATATAAGTGATGTGGCATTTTGTATAAGCGATAATTATGTGTGGGATGCTGCTAGTGTAGTAGTAGATAAAAAAACTGGCAGAAGAGCTAGTGCACAGTCTGCATATAAAAGTGTAGGCAGTGGCAAGTTTGTAAACCAAGTAAAACATATACAACACTCTTTAGAATGGTATAGCAACAACTGGCCTGGTGTGCCCTATCCTTTTCCAAAAAGTACGATTATACAAGGTGAGGCAGATATGGAATATCCTATGATGGCAAACGATAGCCCACAAGAGGATGACGTAATACAGCGGTTTATTGCTGAGCATGAAATAGGGCATAGCTATTTTCCTTTTTATATGGGTATAAATGAGCACCGCTATGGGTACATGGATGAAGGATGGACAACGGCTTTTGAAAACATGATTGGTATTGCTGATTTAGGCAAAGAAAAAGCGGATGGTTTTTTTAAACAATTTAGGGTAGCAGGTTGGGCTAGCAACCCTGGCGATGAAACCCAAATACCCATTATAACACCAGTAAATATTTTGAGTGGACAAGCCATGGGGCATAATGAATATGGCAAACCTGCATTGGCATATTTGGCATTGAAAGATATGCTAGGCGATGATGTATTTAAAAAAGCACTGCATGGTTTTATGGATAGGTGGAATGGTAAACACCCTTTGCCTTGGGATATGTTTAATAGTTTTAGCAACCTTTCAGGCAAAGACCTCTCTTGGTATTGGCACAACTGGTTTTTTACAAGCAACTATATGGATTTGGCTTTGGAAAAAGTTACACCTACTGCAACAGGCTATGCATTATCTATAAAAAATATTGGTGGCTATTCAGTGCCTACAGATGTAATGATAGAATATGCAGATGGCACTAAAGAAAGCTTACACCAAACAGCAGGCATTTGGGAAAAGAACCAACAAAATACGACGGTAAATATTGCTACTAAAAAGAAAATAACTTTTGTAAAATTAGATGGGGGCATTTTTATGGACGCCAATACCAAAGACAATACTTGGGGTAAAAAAGCTGAAGGAGCAAAAGCTTTAGTAAATCTTGATAAATACACTGGTGTATATGCATCTAAACAAATACCTATAAAAGTTACGTTTAAAAAAGAAGATGATACCCTTGTAGCTGAGGCAGAAGGGCAAGAAAAGTTAGTACTAAATAATTCTGAAAAAGATACGTTTAGTTTTGATGCAGCCGGTATAAAATTTATTTTTGATACTGCTAAAAATGAAATGACTTTGAAACAAGGTGGAGGAGAATTTCTTTTTACGAAAGAGAAATAAAAATGTGGTTTTGATGTGGTGGGTAAGACAACCAACACTAAAAAAAATAAAAATTGTAACCCTTGCTAGTTTTTTGTACCCTATAGAGATGTTCATATTAACATAACAATAAAAATATAATGTTATATGCAACATAATGATAAATGAAGTGTAATTGATAGAATACAACAGTGAATTTACTTTTCTGCAAGCGAGTAAATTTTCTGGAAGAGGTAAGTAAGACTAAAAACTAAAAAGAACAAGATGAAATCATTGATGCTGCTATATATAGCACTAAGCTTAAGCTTTATGGCCCATGCCCAACAGATGACCGAGCGGCCAAAAGTAGATGCAAAGAAAGTGGCAAAAGGCATTAAAATTGATGGAAAGCTAGACGAAACTTCATGGAAGGAAGCAACACTAATAAACAATCTAATAGAATTTAGACCTACACCCTTTAAGCCAGAAGCCAATACAAACCGTACTGAAACATTTGTGATGTACAACAATGAAGGCATTTATTTTGGCGGCAAATGTTATGAGCAAACAATAGATAGCATTACAAGGGAATTGGTAGGCAGGGATGGATTTGGCAACAATGATTTTATAGGAATATCTTTTGATACATACAATGATAAGCAAAATGGTTTTGAATATTTTTTAACGCCATTAGCTGAACAGTTTGACGCTAAAATATCTGTAGGTAATAATGAAAATGGTGGAGAAGATTTTAGCTGGAATGCTGTATGGGAAGGTAAGTGTATTATAGAAAAAGATGGTTGGAGTTTTGAAATGTTTGTACCGTTTTCTGCCATTCGTTTTGGAAAAGGTAAAGTACAAAATTGGGGCATAAATGTTCTCAGAAGACGAATAAAAACTGGACAAACTTTTGCATGGGCAAGTATAAACCCTCAGATAAATGGAGCGCTTACGCAAGAAGGTTTTTGGAATGGTTTAACGGATATCAAGCCTCCATTAAGGTTGCAATTTTCACCTTATATTTCATATTATGCTACTACATTTTCTAAAGTGCTACCAGGTGAGAAAAAAGTAGTGCAACAATTTAATGGTGGTATGGATGTAAAGTATGGCATAAACCAAGCATTTACATTGGATATGGCTTTGATACCAGATTTTGGGCAGGTACAAACAGATAATAGGGTTTTAAACCTAGGTCCATTTCAACAACAGTTTAGTGAACAACGACCATTTTTTACGGAAGGTACCGAACTGTTTAGCAAGGGAGATTTGTTATACACAAGGAGGATAGGAAAAGAGCCATTATCCGGTGGAGGCGGATATGTGGGCGTAACAAATGATGATAAAATTTTAAAAGACCCCCGAGAAACAAAAATTGTAAATGCAACCAAGGTAAGTGGGCGTATGCAAAACGGATTGGCTATTGGAATATTAAATGCAGTAACAATAGCACAAAAAGCTACCGTGCAAAATAAAATAACTGGCGAAGAAAGAAAAGTAGAATCATTTCCACTAACCAATTATAATATATTGGTATTAGACCAAACATTTAAAAATAATAGCAGCGTAAGCTTTGTAAACACAAATGTATTTAGAAGTGGTAGTGCTTATGATGCCAATGTATCGATGGCATTGATAAACATAAACGATAAAAAGAACACTTGGAATGTGGGTGGAAGAGCAGGTGTGAGTAACTTGATTGGTGCTGGCAATAATGGCAAAACAATAAGTGGTTATACCCAAAGTGTTTATTTTGGCAAAACGAGTGGCAGGTTTAATTTTCAAATTAGCAGTGATTTAACAGATAGTAAATTTGACAAGAGTGATCTTGGTTTTCAAAACAACAATAACTTTTTTGACAACAGTTTTTATGTAAGCTATAACTGGAATAAACCAAAAGGATGGTACAACAACCTTGGTGGAAATATTAATGGATTTGTAAGCAGACTGCTTACACCGTTGGACCCCTTAAAACAGAAGGGACACATGTTTCAGGAACAATTTGTAGCACTCAATTTTTATGGGCAAACGAAGAAACTATGGCAGTTCTATACCAATATTAACAATAGAATAGATGGCAACGATTATTATGAAGCAAGGCAAACAGGAAGGGTATTTAAAAGAGCAGGAAGAGCCAATTGGTATGTAAGCGTGAATAGTAATGACGCTAAAAAATATTCATTTGGACCTGAGTTTGCCATAACAGGAAACAACCAGTTTGATGGTGCTTTTGGCTATCAGCTTGGGTTATTTCAAAAAGTAAGATTGAATCAAAAGTTTTCTATAGACCATTATATAAATTATGATGAGGGGAAAAATATGTCGGGTTATACAACAAGGAAAAACTCGGATATTTTCTTTGCTCGAAGAAATACAAATACCATTCAAAATAGTTTAAATATAAAATACAGCTTTACCAATAAAATGGGGCTTACCTTAAATGTGCGGCATTACTGGAGTGGTGTAAATCCTGAAGAACTTTTCTTATTGACACAGGAGGGCAACTTAGAAAAAACAAATTTGATAACAGCTCCAGCTTCTGCGTATGCGCAAAATTTTAATCAATTTGCTTTAAACATGGTTTATACTTGGCAAATAGCCAATGGTAGTTTTTTAAATATTGTATGGAAAGATGAGGCAGATGAATTTGTACAAGCAGATTATGAAAGAAACTATTTTAAGAATGTTGGTAGAACTTTTTCGGTAAACAATGCAAATACAATATCGGTAAGATTGATTTATTTTATAGATTACTTACATTTGAAAAAAAGAAAATAATATATGGAACATGAAGTACAGGGCCATAGTAAAAAAATATACAAAGCTTGGAAAGATCCACGAAAGAAATTTTGGGATAAAGTAAAAGATATAGGTATAGAAATTGGCATTATTGTATTTGCCATTAGCCTAAGTATTTGGTTTCATAGTTGGAGCCAGCATAGACATGAGCAAAAAGATGTAAAAGCATTTTTAATTGGGCTAAAGGGAGATTTAGAATCGGATATAAAAGAGATGGGTCAAGACAAAGAAAGCTATATAGGTGCAGGGAAATCGTTTTCTTATATTATCTCTTTAAAAATGGGCGAGGTAGCTTCACCAGACAGCATCAAAAAATATAGCAGGTACATTTTTAATACAACAGGACTAAATGCCAATGCGGGAAGGTTTGAAGGTTTTAAAAGCAGCGGCAAACTAGGACATATAGAAAATGAACAACTACAAAATGATATATTGGATTTGTATGAGGAGGACATTCCGAATCTTTTAGGAAATACAAATTTTTACACGGGTAAGAAAAATATTTTTTTTGATGATATAAATCGTAATTACAAAAGGGTGACTGATAGTACAAGTAATTTAAAAAATATTTTAGGAAGCGATATAGGATTTTCCTATGGCCGAACACTCTCAAATACTGCAGAAATTGTAGAATTATATGATGTAGTAATTGCAAAAAATAAAAAAATAATTGCGGCTATTAATAAAGAATATCAAATAAAATGATGCAAAAGGCAATTGGCTTTATTTTACATATTATAATTTTATAAACCTTTGGTATTAAGTTATTTTTGATAAAACCGAATATTTCCTTAGTTTTATACTGAAGTTAGGCTTCAAACCCATTATTTACTAACCATAAATTTAAATTATCATGGCAGGAAAATTAACAGCGTATTGCATGAAAACGAAAGAAAAAAATGTTGAAATGCAAGATGCAGTCATCACAAAAACAAGTCGTGGCGGCTATATGGCACAAGGCAACGACGGTAAAGGAAACAAAATGACTACTATGCTTGGCGAAGCTAGAGCTTTGGAAGCTGTAAAAGACGGTGTAGCTAA
>JANOZW010000017.1:0-20277 GCA_031429575.1 Ferruginibacter sp. | reverse complement strand
GAATATTCAATTTCTTTTTTAATATGTCTATTTGTTTATTTGCTTCAATAAGGTACAGTGTTAATTCTTCAATTTTTGCCATCATTTTGGTTTGCATAGCGCTTACATCTACCCCTTCTTTTTGTAGCAAACTTGCTTCAGGTATATCTGGTAAATGTTTGTTTGCTTTTATGTATTTTTCTACTTCGGTAAGTGGCATAAGTTTGTAGGAATCTTCAAATACATAATCTGCCCAGCCAGTATTTATGCGTAATTCTTTAGAACGTATGGTACCATTTACACTTAGTTTGAAAGTAGGATTTATTGTACCTATACCTACATTTCCATTAGGAATTAAAACATTGCCTGCAGGAGCTGAAAACGGAAATGAAGTTGCAGGGTTTGATCTAATCGTTATTTGTTTCCCTCTTACTTCCATTAAATCATCACCGCCTACTTCCCCAATACTTACATAAGGGCCATCCCCGATTTTTAAAAACTTATCATCCGTAGCAGTAGCCCACACTGCATTTGCTCCAATTTTTACACTGCCTCCATTTACATGTAGTTTTTCTATTGGGCTTGGTTCACCAATACCAACATTCCCTTCATTTACAATAATCGCTTTTCCACTTAGTCCAGGTGCATTAAAATATGCGGCGGTGCCTCCAACTCCACCACCCAAAGTTTCTGCTTTTAATGCAGTGTGTGGTCCAGCTCCATCAGCTATAAAATAACCGCCTACAGCGCTACCTAGATATGCTTCACCAAGTACACCTATTCCTTTATTATCTGACCTTCCAATTACTCCATAGCCAAACTCACCAGCAGATAATGAATAGGTAGAAACAACTCCATTTGCTGTAGTTTTTACATCAAGTTTATTAGTAGGTGCATTATTTCCAATACCTACATTACCACTATTGCTGTTGATTATGTTATTTCCTAATGTATTCCATGGGCTAGGGTTTGCATCTAAACCTGCAGTGTAGCTGTTGGATATTACTGTCCACTTCTGTAAAGTACCATCATAACGAAGCGTTACAGACCCTTTCCCAAATATTACTACATTATTGCCTGTACCTGTCAAAATTTTATTGGCTTCTGCACTAGGACTTACAGAAAAATTAGCATCATATAATTGTACGGCACCTAGAACACTATTGTTAAAAATGGTAACTATTCTACCATCTACTCCTCCTGTAAACCCAGTTATTTGGCATCCATTTATACCAAGTGCACCTCCTCCAAACATATAAACACTACTTTTAATAGTAGTTAGGTCCACATCATTATTTAATGCCGCTGGCAACGTAAGTATTGCACTTCGCAATCGTAAATCCCCCTGCACATCTAATGCAGCTTGTGGGTTGGTATTGTTTATACCTACATTTTGTGCTATTGTATTTGCCACAAAAGCACAAAGAACACAAATGGTAAAAATGATTTTTTTCATGTTGATTTGTTTTATTATTTTAAAATTGTATTAATTTATTGCGTTTTACTTAGTGAGCGATTCGTGAGGACATTGAACGGGCTACATATCCTAGCTTGCACAAAGCAGCAGCCTCACTTCTCGCTTTTTTCTTCTACTTATATTGCAAATCGTACCATCTTTCAAAAACACATTTCCGTTCATCTCTATATTTTTTATAAAGTTTTTATTAACCAAATGCGATTGGTGTATGCGTATAAAATTGCTATCGCACATCGCGGTGGCACATGCACTGAGTGTTTTAGCAAGTAATACAGGTTGCCTATCGGTAAAAAATAATTTTGTATAGTTACTGCTTGCCTCGCATCTTATAATGCTATTGGTATCTACAAAATATTTTCCTATAAAACGGTTTATATTATTTACTGTTGAAGTTGTAAAGATTAATTGGCTCATCGTTATATTTATTGTTTTATAATTTTTTGAGTACTTATTTCTGTATCACTTACAATTTTTAATACATAAACGCCAGCTGCTAATTTTTGTAACTGAATGTCTATTTGTACATTATTATTATTTACCAAAACCTGCTCCCATACCACAGCACCACTTGCATGTAGTAACTGTACATTTCTTCGTTGGGCTTTTTTACTAAAAGAAATGGTAGTAAAATCTATAGCAGGGTTTGGATAAACAACAAATTCATTTTTTTCTTTTTGTGGTATCAGTATAATTATTTTACTATAATTAATTTTTCCATCTTTGTCTGTTTGCATAATGCGTACATATTGTTTTGTACTATATGCAACAGCGGTTATACAATTATAATTGGTAGTATTGTTAGCCGTAATTGTACAAGCGTTTTTAAAATCAATACCGTTATTGCTTATTTGTACAGTGTATTCTTTTACATTTATTTCATTTGTAACCTGCCATTGTATATTTACATCTGCTTCATTTAATCTTTCTGCAAAAACATTTAGCCAGGTAACAGGTAAAACGCCTTGTGCTTTGCGCAAATAAAATTCACTAAAACTACTCACTGCAATTTCTACAAAGTACCCACCATTGATGGCTTGCCAAGTAATGGGTGTTACTTCTACTTCTCCCGCTACAGGTGCATAATTGGTAGAGACGTTTACATTAACATTGCTAGGTTGTTTTACCACCACCAAGTCGGCTGGCGAAATAATAGATGGGTCTGCTAATTTTAGTGCATTAAATTGTACTGTTGTAAAGTTTAGACGAACACGAATATTTGCCGCTCCATTGGGATTGTTTTCAGGGTCAATTTTATAATTCCTGCTTAGATAGCTCTTACCATTAACGGTACGAACAGCACCTATGTGGTCATTTATTTGCACTTTTACAATACCTAAATTATAATCATCTAGTATTGACAAAACTGGCGAAGAAATGTACCCATTTATTCCATTTAAAAAAGTTTGTTGGTTACCAAAAAACTCAGTAAAACTTTTTGATTGCCCTGTAATTACTGCAGGAAATGCACTAACTGGCGAAACGGTAAAAGATAAAATACTGTTGTAAGGGTAATAGCTATTTACATTTAATGAATCAATATTTCGCATATATACATCTTGCGAATTGCTACGATCATCACACCAAGTAACTACTGCACTGCCATTATTATTTAGTAAAGCTGTAGGCGCAAGCGCTCTAAAAAAAGTACCTATAGGTTTGCCTATAGCACCCCAAGCCAATCTACCACTATCTTTTATAGGGCTAGCTCTAATAAATCTTCCTTCTTCGCTTATAAAAAATAAGGCATTGCCATTATCATTTGTAACCACTTGTGGGTTAGTAAAAATGATATTTGTACCAGAAAAATTTGTAGTTATATTTTTTGCTAATATTACACCTGATCTATTATTGGTGTTGTATTCAACTTTAAAAGTATCAAGAGATGCATTGGTTACTTTTAGCTCTTGCATTTTTATTTGATTATTACTATTAGGCGTAACAATATTCATATTGGCAGTAAAATAAATGCGGTTATTAGTTGCGGCTAAATTGAAAGTATAAAAATTACTACTACTATCTAGCACTGATACTCTTGTTTTTTTTACTGATTTTACATTAAGTGGTTTATTGTTGTTAGATGGGAATGGCCAAAAAGAAACTTCGTTCATGCTTGCCAGTTGATAAGGAATGCTGTCATAATTTTCTTCCTCTACGGGTATGGCCATAGTGTACCATTTGCTGAAAGCATTGGTACCAGAGCGCAACACACGACGATTGTAAGCAATAACTTTTATGTTCATATTGGCACCTGTTTGTACCACTACCCCTCTAGGCATGGTTACTTCTTGTATATCGCCATCCACAAAAGCAGGGGTGCCAATTGGCCCCGCATCTGGCGGATAAATGGTACTTGCCCATTGGCGAGCTATGCTTGAAACAATAGGTATGACTATAAGATTATTAATAACACAAGACGGATTTGCAAATTGTTCTCTACTATACCTTTCAAAAACAGTTACTTGGTCTTTTACATAATTTTCTACAACTGTATCAATAGCTGAGTTTACATCTCTCCCTGAAGAATACCTGGTAACGGTACAATTTTTTTTAACCCTTATTAAACTGTTGTGCCTTATTTTTTCAATGTTACTATACCGATCAAAAATTGTTCCTAGTGCATTGAATTTTGATATCCAAATTACATCACATCCTTTTTGTTTGTTTTCAAATAAATAAAATTGTTTTACCTCTTCATCAATATCATTTATTTGTGCATTTGAATTTGTTTGTGAACAGGGGTTGAAAATATTAATTTGTAGTTTATTTTCATCCATCATTCTATCTATTTGCAATACTACTCCGGGACTTGTTTCGGTAATAGTTGAAATGATTAAATGTTTACCAGCAACGGGTCCATTTGGTGTAGAACTTGTAACAATGGTGTAACCAACAAAACATCCCTTCATGCCATCCGCTACTAGTTGTGGCCCACTCATATCATCTGTTGAAACGGGTGAGGTTAATCTATAGCCAGTGTTACCTAAGGTTTGGCTACCATTGTTTACAATATGTTGTAGGCACACTTTTCTTCTATTGGTAACGCCAGAGGCTTCATTATAATCTACCCAAGTGCAATAAAAACCACCAGCACTATCGGTAGTGGCATAGCTGTAAGCTCTATAATCTTCGTTGCTCACACTAGTTTGTACATAACTCTGCCGTTCAGGTCCAGTAGCAACAGGTACTCCGTTAGTTACCCATTGAGCAACCCCGTTTTTATCAAATTTTTGTGCATATAAGTCACCTCTAAAATCTGTACGCACATCTTCCCAAATAATAAAATAACCACTATCAGGATAGCTTTTTACAACGATACTATTTCGTTGTTCAGATACGTTTGTACAAACTGCTACGTGCGTATTGTTTTCAAAATTGTTGCTAGTATTTAGCCATTGTGCATTTGCCGAGCTAATAATACAAAGAAGACTTGCAAGAAGAAATAAATGTTTCATGTGCTAATTTTATTCTGTAATAATTAATAATGCAAAATTGAATAATTTGATTATACGTAAGTAATTATGGTGGTGAATTGTAGTATATTCTGTGTAGGTGACAAGTTTGTTGAGTGAACAACATATTGGAGAGGGTAAATTCAATTTCAGAGGGTTTTCCAAATAGCACTTCAATGTTCAAGAATCTAAAAACCTTTGCTGAGACAAAACCGCAAAGAGAATTAAATTTTTCATTTGTGCCTTTGTTGAAATTTTTCACTCCATCAATATTCCATTTTCATTAAGCCCACCACCACCATTAAAAAACAAAAATTTCTTTTTTGTACTTTTTAAAATAGCCATAATGTTTGCAAAATCTTCAATATAATAAAAGAGTGTGTAATATGGTTTGCCATCTACAATTATTTCTGCATCATTAGGCAAAGGATTGGTGCTATGGTCATAAAAATAACACTCGCCTATAAATTTTGTTTTGTTTTTTAAAGCTATCCTACGGGCAAATGTATTGGCACTGTAGGTAATGCTGTATGCGGTAATGGGTGTTTGTGTGGGCATGGTGTTTATTTTTTATTTTTAAAGCTGATATTAATTTATTTTACCAAAACCACTTTACCTTTTCCAGTATTGGAATCTGTAGGTGCACCAATTAAAAAGCGCTTCGCACTTCCCTCAATAGCAGTTCTAAAACCAAAATTATCTTTCGTATTTCCAGCGGGGTCAAGGAGAAATTGATAACGCTGCCATGTATTTCCTAGTCTTTTATAAATAGATGCTGTGCCTTGGTCGATTCCCGATACATCATCATCTGCTGGTGATCCTACAATAATATAATCTGCATTTACACAAACGTCAACTCCAAAATAATCATTTATTCCTGCGTTTTGTTTTAGCAGTTTTGTTTGTAGTGTCCATACGCCTGCTATGTTTTTATATATACTTGCAGAGCCTTGGTCTGCACCTGCCACATCATCATCAAAAGCACAACCAACCATAGCATAATCACCATTTATAGAAACAGATATACCAAATAAATCATCAGGCGCAGCAGCTGTATTAAAAAGTTTTGTTTGAAAAGTCCAAACACCAGCAATGTTTTTATAAATACTTACAGAGCCCTGGTCTATACCACCTGCATCATCATCTGCAATGCTGCTTATAATTGCGTTATCACCATTTATTGAAACGCTCCACCCAAATTCGTTACCTACGGCAGGATTGTTTTCTAAAAGTTTTATTTGAAGCGTCCATGTGCCTGCAATATTTTTATAAATACTTGCAGAACCTTGGTCTGTTCCAATTACATCATCATCACCAGAGCTTCCTACTATTGCATAGTCTCCACTCATAGATACGGAACGTCCAAATTTGTCAAAAAAATTGGGAGAATTATCAAGCAACTTTACTTGGAAAGTCCATACACCAGCAATATTTTTATAAATATTTGCAGAGCCTTTGCTTACCACATCGTCAAATGCACCGATGATTAAATTATTACCATCCATACAAATAGATTGCCCAAATGCTGAAATAACAGGGCCTACAATTTTTTGGTAAAAATCCCAAACCGAAGTAGCGGCATTGTATTTATATATGTAAACAGCGTTTGCGCTATAGCCTGTGCCCACGGCAGCAAAGTCGCCAGATACAGATACTGCATTACCAAGTTTACTGCCATTAAATAAATCATCAGGCGATATTGGATTGTAGTCACTAATATTTGCATTGGTAGCACAATCTCCCCAAGTGCCAAAGCCTGCTGCACCTGGCCCTGCAGCAGCAGCTTTTTGCCAAGTAGCTACACCCGTAGCATTACTTGTAAGTACTTTACCATCGCCTTGTGTACCATCTGCTATTTTTATATTTCCTGTTATATCTAGCTTGGCTTGTGGGTTTGTGTTGCCTATACCTACGTTTTGGGCTTGCAGCATAAAGGCAGAAATTAAAAAATTTACACAAAGAAGAAGGGATAATTTTTTCATTCTTTTTATTTTTTAGATAAAGCTCTTTTATTGATACACTAAAGTAAGAGGTATGCTTGTGTAAATGCTTGGTCTATCGGGCGAATGGCAGATTTATTGCGTAGGTAACCATTTGGTTGAGGGAAGAAGAAATTTTATAATCTTAATGAAGGTTTAATGCACTTTTATTTATAATTTCATACTCCTTCCCTCAACCAAATGGTTGCTCGCAATGAAAAACTGCATTTGGCAGGGTAGTAAACCCATGTAAAATAAAATAATCTTTTATTTGCTAATTGTAAAAACTAAAATATGCTTAGTAAGATTGTTATTATGTGGGTGATAATATTGGGTGTAGTTCCCTGTTGTTTTGGGCAGCAAAAAAAATAGACTCATTATTGAAAATATTGTAGAATTACAAATACCAAGTTTGGGGGAAAGTTATATTGATGTTTTAAAATCGGTTGTAGATTATTTTTTTGTAAAAAAAGCCCTCTTATATCATTTAAATAAAAGAGGACTAAAATTGCTTAAATTCTGTTTAAACTTGAAATGATTTACTTTATGCAACAAAAACAATTAACAATATCATTACAAGCATTAAAGCATACTCAACAGCTGTAGCTAATAGTACCATAATCTAAAATTTAAATTTTAGGTAATATAGTAAAAATCTGAGTTAAATAATATTTTCTATAAAAATTTTATGTCAATTAAAAATTTAATTTCCTTTTTTATAATTTTTTTGCTCTCAAGCAAAACGGAGCTTTATGCACAAGTTGATGAGGATATATTTACTAAAACCAAAGTTGAAGCAATAAAAAAATTAAACAATAATCCATTACCAGATAGCAATAGAATAAACGCTTTAAGGGATTTAGTTACTTTACCAAATATGTTTTTTTTAAAGCAAAAAAAAGAAGTAAAGCAATATTGTGATGAGCTTATTATTTTATCAAAAAAACTAAATGATAAAGTTGCTTTAGGAAATGCATATGAATTTTTTGGTTGGTATTATAAAGCAGCTAGAGATTACGACAGAGCAATAATATATTTAGATTCTGCTATAAAATTAGGATCTAACACGAATGATAAATTTTTAATTGCTAGAAAAAATAGAGCTCTGAAAATCCAAGGTGTAATCTATAATGGAATTGAAGACTATACTAAAGCCTTGAATACTTCATTTGAATCTTTAATTTATTATGAAAATATTAATAGTATTTCTAAAGTAGAAATTTATTCTTTGGTAGGTAATATTTACTATGTTCTTAAAAATTATGAAAAATCTGTTTACTATATTACCAAATATATGGAAAGCAGCTATACACAAAATGACCCTGATGCTGTTTTTGTTGCCTATTCTCAATTGATTAAAGTTCTGATTGCTAAAAATGATTTAGAAACCCCAAAAAATTATTTCAAACGACAAAATTTACTATTAAATAAAGTGGATTCATTTTATTGGGGAGGTTTTTACAGAAATTACGGATTATATTATATGAAAATAAATAAGTTCGACTCTTCATATTTATATCTAAAGAAAGCATTGTTTGCTGAAAATGAATTTCCTCATTCAACTCCATTGAATGAAATACAAGGGTATATGAGCTATGTTTTATTACAATTAAAAAAATTCTCAGAAGCTAAAGAATACATTGATTTAAATTTGATAACAAGTAAAAATGCTAATGAAAAAGAAAATCAGATAGTAGCTTTCAAAAATGCTTCTAGTTATTATGAATCTGTACAAGACTATAATACTGCATATAGATATTTAAATGATGCAATAAGATTAAACGATAGTTTATTTGAACAAAATGCAGTAAAACAAAATAATGCATTTGCAACTATTTATGAAACGGAAAAATTACAAAGAGATGGATTAAGAAATCAGTTAATTTTTCAAAAAAAAGAAGACTCTCTAAAACTCATGCAAGTTAATACAGATGCTATTTTATTTAAACAACAATTTTTAAACAAAGAACAAGCACAAAATATTTTACTTCAAAATAATGAACTGCTTTTGAACAAACAAACTATATTAAATAGCAATCAACAATTATCTATTCTAAATAAAGATAAAGAACTTCAACACCTCGTTTTTCTTAAAACCCAAGCAAATTTACAAACAGAACAACTACAAAATTCTGAAAAAGAAAAAGAACTTACACTTGTACAAAAGGAAAAACTATTACAATCAGCCCAAGTAAAATCTTTATCGCAGGAAAATGAATTGAGTAAACTTAAGCAACGGCAATTATTGTTTTATGGTATTGCAGGTTTTGGTTTATTGTTATTTACAGGAATATATTTTTTCAACAGAAATAAGGCAAAGCAAGCGCAACTAAAGATGGAGCTGGAGAAAAAAGAAGCGGAGTTTCAACGCAGCTTGGCAGATGTATCTATGAGTGCACTGCGCAGCCAAATGAATCCACATTTTATTTTTAATTGTTTAAATTCTATAAAGCTGTACACCACACAAAATGATAATGTAGCTGCTGCAAATTATCTTACCAAGTTTAGCAAACTCATACGTATGGCATTGGAAAACTCTAGAAGCGAAACGGTAACGCTAAGTGCAGAACTTGAATCGCTTGAGTTGTACATACAAATGGAAGCCATGCGCTTTAAAGAAAAATTAAAATACAGCATTGCTATAGATAAAAATGTGGACAGCAGCTTTATAGAAATACCGCCCATGCTGCTACAGCCTTATGTAGAAAATGCCATATGGCATGGGCTTATGCATAGGGAAGATGGTGGGCGTATAGATGTGGGCGTGAGGGTGATACCAAATGAGTCAACCCTTGCCATCACTATAAAAGATAATGGTGTAGGCAGAGAAAAAGCAGCGCAGCTAAAAAGTAAAACAGCCACATCTCATAAAAGCTATGGTACAAAAGTAACAGGAGAAAGATTAGATTTGATAAACCAAATTTATAAAACAGGCGCCAGTGTAACCACCGAAGACTTAACAAATAATGGAGAGGTAACAGGCACATTGGTAACTATAAAAATACCGTTTGAATAATGAAAAAATTACGCACCATACTCATAGACGATGAGCCAGACTGTACCAGTCTACTAAAATTTGAGCTTATACACAACTGCCCACAAGTAGAAGTGGTAGCTGTATTTAATAGCAGCACAAAAGCATTAGAAGAAATAGAATTGCTTGAGCCAGATTTAATTTTTTTAGATATTGAAATGCCATTGATGAATGGCTTTGAATTGCTAGAGAAATTGATGCCCATCAATTTTAATATTGTTTTTGTAACAGCTTACAACCAATTTGCATTGCGTGCATTTAAATTTAATGCATTGGATTATTTGGTAAAACCTTTTGACGTGACAGAACTCGTAGCAGCGGTAAATAAGATAGAAAAAAACAATTTGCCTTCGCAAGTACAATTAGAGTCTCTACAAAAAGAATTGAAAGGTGCTGCCATTTCTAAAATAGCCATACCAGGGCAAAATGGTGTATCGTTTATAGAAGTAAATGAAATAGAGTATGCAGAATCGAGTAGCAATTATACAAAACTAGTATTGATTAATAAACAAACCCATCTTTTATCTAAAACATTAAAAGATGTGCAAGATGTGTTGGAAGACCTACATTTTTTAAGAGTACACAGGCAATACATCATAAACTTAAACCATGTAAAACAATTTTACCGTGGCGAAAATATGTATCTAGTAATGACCAATGGCGAAAACATACCAGTAGCAAGAAGTCAAAAAGATAAATTGGTAGAAAAATACGGCTGGTTGTAAATAAAGAAAAACTTATTTTGTTTTTACAACTTTAGGTTTTAGGATTTTTGCAAGTGTCCTTTTTATTATCTCTTGTTTTATGCAGCAGCGCTCTATGTCTTCTTTATAATTTTTTATTTTATCATCGCTCAGCGAAAATAAAATAGCACGCTCATAATTATTTATTGCATCTGTATAGTTTTGTAAAAGCTCATACATAGCTGCACGCTTGCTGTGTATCCAACATTTATCTAGGGTAGCTATTTCGGCGCAAAAAGATAAGTGTAAATCTAAATCTTCCCATCTTTCCAAATCGGTAAGCAGTGTGGCATAGTGAAAATAGGGATGCGGATAAGTAGGGGCCATTTTCATAGCTGTTAAAAAATGGTTTTCTGCACGTTTGTAATCATCAAACTGTGTTTTAAAAATCCAACCCATAGAGTTATGTGCTGGTGCATGGTCAGGCATTTCGTATAAGATGGCCTCGCATTTTTTAAATGCCTCGGTATATTCATTGTTCTTAATATCCGCTTCGCTTTCTAAATATAATTCATCTACGTTCATAATACATTAGCCTCACCCACGCCTCTCCGAAGGAGAGGAGCCAGGCTACAATAATTTAAAAGTTACTATTTTATTTCAAACTCTCCAAGTCCCCCTTCTGGAGATTTAGGGGGCTTTTTATACCTTTTTCGGCGGCAATGCAAACGCTATAGCCTCATGCTCAAAATTACCATTGTGTGAACCATCACAAAAAGGTTTGTTTTTAGATAATCCGCATCTGCAAATACCAACAACCTCTCTACCCCCAAGATCATATAAGCCACCGTTTCTATCTACAATTTCAAAATCGCCTTCTACTTTCATCGAACCATTGTTGTTGATGGTTATTTTTACTTTTTCCATTGTTGTTTTTTAAAATTATTTTTATAAATATACAATTCTATTTCGAAGCCCCACCTATCCTCTCCGAAGGGGAGAGAAACTTAGAAGATTATGCAATAGATATGCATAATCTATACACGCATTTCCTTTACTTAGTTTCATAATAAAAGATGAATAATGGTATGCCGTACAAGTGAGTGACACAACGATGATGACCATTGCTGCTTCTTTGCTCACCCAAAAAGTAGAAAAACATAATCTTCGCAGTGCTGTCTTTATACTAAATACTAACATCTAAATACTTGCCCTACCACCCCAATATCCACGCAAACATAAGCGGCGCCACAATGGTAGCATCACTCTCCACAATAAATTTTGGCGTATTAATATCTAATTTACCCCATGTTATTTTTTCGTTTGGCACAGCACCACTGTACGAGCCATACGATGTTGTAGAGTCAGATATTTGGCAGAAATAATTCCAAAAAGGCACATCATGCCACTCCAAATCTTGATACATCATTGGCACTACACATATTGGAAAATCGCCAGCAATACCACCACCAATTTGAAAGAACCCTACACCTTTTCCGCTACTATTGTTTCTATACCAATCAGCCAACCACACCATATATTCAATACCACTTTTCATGGTACTAGCTTTCATTTCATTTTTTATAATGTAAGATGCAAAAATATTTCCCATGGTACTATCTTCCCAGCCTGGTACCACAATTGGAATATTCTTTTCTGCAGCCGCAAGCATCCAACTATTTTTTGGGTCTATTTCATAATATTGCTCTAGCACGCCACTCAATAGCATTTTATACATGTACTCATGCGGAAAATAACGTTCACCCGCTGCCTCGGCATCCATCCAAATTTTTACAATATGTTGTTGCAATCTTCTAAACGCTTCTTCCTCGGGTATGCAAGTGTCGGTTACACGGTTGTAATGATTTTCCAATAAATCCCACTCATCTTGCGGGCTCAAATCTCTATAATTAGGTACACGTTTGTAATGGCTATGCGCTACCAAATTCATTACATCTTCTTCCAAGTTTGCTCCTGTACAACTAATGATAGCCACTTTATCTTGGCGTATCATTTCTGCCAAACTTAGCCCAAGCTCAGCCGTACTCATAGCGCCAGCGAGGGTTATCATCATTTTACCACCTTCATCTAAATGTGTCACATATCCTTTGGCAGCATCCATTAAAGCCGCTGCGTTAAAATGCCTATAATGATGTTCTATAAAATGCGAAACTGGACCTTTGCTCATATGTAATTTTATTAAAGTTTATGTTGCAAAAATAACTGCTTTTGAGGAGTTTTGGGCAGTAAGAAAAATTTCTTATTTTTTTTATTTTTTTGGCGGTTGGCGGAAACTCTTTTTTTAACATTGGTTCGGGCTATACGTTACAAGTCCTCGCTCCTACGTCGCTGTGGGCTTTCCACTTCTATCCCGCCGCTCTTCAGCAGTATATCTTTTTTCATCTTTTATTATGCAATAGAAAAACGACTTACATCTTCTGTTTCACAGCATCCATCACTCTAGCTTCTCCCAAATTAAACACAAATATTTCTCCAAACCCTACTGGTATTTTAAAAATGTTTTTTACAGGCATTTCTAGTAAGTAACTCCACATGCACCGGATAACACCTGCATGTGTAACGAGTAAAATTTTCTTATGTTTTTTGCCCCTCATTTCATCTAAAAAAGATGCTACTCTTTCATACAATGCCAATACATTTTCTCCATTGGGTGTAGGTATGTTTACAAAATCTTGCATCCAAGTATTTAGTGCTTCTTGGTCTATATCATTCCATAATTTATTTTCCCAATTGCCAAAATTAAACTCTATTAAGCGTTCATCGTGTTGCACATTTTCCAGTTGCATTTCTGTTGCCAATAATTTGCAACGCTCTAGTGTGCTGCAAAAAACAGCATCAAAATCATTGGGTAATTTTTCTTTTATAGCTACGGCTTCTTCTTTAAAACTATTTGCCAATGCCACATTGGTTTGCCCATAGCAAGTTTCTCTACCTACTATTACTTTGGTATGTCTTGTTACAAAAATTTGCATAATGCTACAAAAGTTAAAATAATTATTAGTTCTGCCATTTGCTCTACAGCGCCCAAGCAGTCGCCTGTATAGCCACCTATCCATTTTATAAAATACCTTCTTGCAAAAAAATATAATAAAAATAATGGCAATAAAACTACCAGAAACTCAATATGAAAATAAGCTAAAAATACAAGCGGCAATAAGCCAAAAAAATATGCACCAACGATTTCTTTATAACTGTGTGCTTTTGCAATTGGTTTTACCTTACTTGTCTCATCATCTCTCGAATAGGTTGAGGTAAATACAATATTAATAGCAGCCAACCTTGCTAGTGAATGATAAGAAATAAATAAAATTAGTATTTGAAAATTCGTAAACTGTGTTGTAGCAACCAAATTATTTAGCCCAATATATTTCAATAATAATAAAAACACAATAGCAATAGCACCATAAGCCCCCACACGGCTATCTTTCATAATGTCTAAAATTTTTTCTTTTGTCCACCCGCCACCAAAGCCATCAAACACATCTGCTAAACCATCTTCGTGAAAAGCACCTGTGGTTAAAACACCCGCTACTAAAGAAATAAGTATTGAAATATTCGTATCAAATAAAAAAGTACTTAGCCAATAAAACAAAAAAGAAATTGTGCCAACTATCCAACCAATGAGTGGGAAATATCGGGTGGCTTTATTGATATAATCAGGGTGGTGGTCAATGTTTTTTGGACAAGGGATTCTTGTGTAAAACATGAGGGCGGTGAAGAATATTTTTATTTCATTTTTAAGCATTGCTGATTGCTGATTTGTTTGAATCTTACAGAATTTATTTCTTCGTAATTTTCTTTTTATTCAATTAAAAATTTTCAATTCCGCCGACCTTTAGGTCGGTGTAGGATTAATATTTACCAACGGGGCTTTAGCCCCAAAGCGAGTTGTGACGGGCTAAAGCCAAAATGCATTTTGGGCTAAAGCCCATTTACACTTTGTAATTTTATCCTCGGGCTGAAGCCCGAGGCAATTCATGAAGCTCAAGGCAATTCATGAAATTCACCACATTTTATAGAATAATGAAATTATAAAATTGCTAAAAATAAAATTTACCATTTTGTAAAATTGCTTTTAAAAAATATAATATATTCAGCAATGAGAAATAATCCTTATTCTTTATTAGACACTCCTGCTGATTCAAAACTTGCCATGCTATTTAAAAAGCTAACAGCAGATTCAATTATAGGATATGCCACCGCACACCCTGTCCCTTCACCCAGCCGCATACCCAATTTAAGCAATGGCTCCACACCCAAATAATTTAATAAATTTTGATGCCCATGTTCATCTGATAAATGGCAGAAAACAGCATTGTCAATTATAGCGGGCTTTATTTTGTAGGCTACTAAAAAAGCAGCAGATGCAATAAAGCCATCTACTAAAATAAGCATATTATAATCGTATGCACGTTGCATGGCATAGCATATTTGCGCTATTTCAAAACCACCAAATGCTTGCAGGGCTTGTATTGGCTCTGCTATTTCTCCATGAAAATCTTTAGCACTTTTAAGTATTTCTATTTTTTTATTGAATTGTTCATCATTTAATCCTGTACCCCTACCTACACATTTTTCTATGGGCAGGTTACAAAAATTGCTCATAAGCATAGTAGCTGCCGAGGTATTGCCAATACCCATTTCGCCAAAGCCAATTACATTACAACCCTCTTCGTGTAATTTTTTTATATGATAATGTGGTGCAATAATGCATTCCATTATTTGCGTTTCGCTCATTGCTTCTTCAGTAAGAAAACTTTTTGTCCCTTTTCCAATTTTTAAATCAATCAGTTTTTCATTTGGCTCAAAATCAAAATTTACGCCTGCATCTACCACTTTCAAATCAATTCCATTTTGCGCAGCAAAAACATTTATAGCAGCACCGCCTTGCAAAAAATTCATTACCATTTGAAAAGTAACTTCCTGTGGGTATGCACTCACGCCTTCGTTTGCAATGCCATGGTCGGCAGCAAAAACCATAATCGTAGGTTTTGTAAGTGTTGGTGTAAGTGTATTTTGAATACTACCAATTTGTAAAGCAATTTTTTCTAGCGTTCCTAATGCACCAAGTGGTTTGGTTTTAAAATCTATTTTGTGTTGGAGTTGTCCTTTAATCATCCGTTAAAACTTTTGTGGGAATTTTATTTTCATCTAATGCTACAAACGTAAACGTGCCAGTAATGGCTTTTTCTCTTTTGGCACTGTACATTTCTTCTATGTAAATTTCTACTTCTACCTGTAAGCTTGTATTGCCTATTTTAGAAACTGTGCCAATGAGTTCTACAATAGTACCACCCGGTATAGGCTTCTTAAAATCTATTCTATCGCTAGAAACAGTTACACATCTTTTTCGGGTAAACCGAGTAGCAGTAATAAAAGCCACTTCATCCATCATGTGCATGGCAGTGCCGCCAAACAATGTATCGTAATGGTTGGTAGTATTTGGAAATACAGCTTTAAAAATACGAGTCTCCGCTTGTTGTATGCGTTCTTCTACAGTCATTTTCAAGCGTTAAGTAAATGGGAAAATTATACAGTGGCAGGTTGTAAAACGGTAAATCTTTTTTGTGCCAATGCAAAGCCACCAAACATTACAGCACTGTAAAACAAATCGCCTAGCATAGTGCCTTTTAAAAATGGAACACCTGCTGCATAACATTGCATTAATCCTGCACCATTTTGCGGATAGCTGCTACCAGGCCAGCAGCCAAAATTGGATACTAAAAAGAATATAGTTGTAGAAGCCAAAGCACCTGTAAGCACAGTAGCGGTATTTACTTTTTTGAAAATAAAAAATGCTACTAATGTTATTAAAACATAAGCACCATACTGCCAATAAAATCCTTCTGATAACCAAGTAAACGTGGGATAGTATTGACCATATATTACATTATTGATAAATAAATCACTTAAAAATGTAGCGGCTAACGGAATTAAAATAGCTTGCCATTTTTTGCTAAAATGTGCTGCACCAAATAAACCAATAGCACCTAGTGGCGAAAAGTTGGGCATATGCGGTACAATACGGCTAAAAGCAGCTAGTAAAATAATAGCTGTAAGGGCTACAAAACGAAGGTTAATTTTTTGAGAATTCATATTACTTTTTATGTTTTATAAAAAGTACAAATACACATAGTTTGCCATAGTAAACAAACATAGTATGCTTTGCACTTTTCGTGAGTGCTTTTGCAAAACCAACTTTCAAGTACCTGACTTATCTTTTTGCAAAGACTTACAGTTGCACGACAGCCCATGAATTTCACATGGTTACCTTGTTAAACTGTAAAAAACAGTTTTTAATTGATTTATTAAAAGAAGAACTGCGGCAAATATAAAGCAATGCCTAGCTAATTTAGTAAAATTCTGTTTGTTTTTATATTTTATTAAAAAACGAGTTGGTATCTTTAGCAAAAAATATGCGTTATTTATATGGCTTGTTATTCATTTGCGTATGCTTTTCTGCTAGTGCACAATTTATTACAGAAGAAAAACTGTTAGAAACGAGCACAGGCAAACTTAAAGGCACACTATTGCTTCCTACAAAAGGGAAAAAGTTTAGTTTAGTTGTAATACAAGCAGGTAGCGGGGGTACAGATAGAAATGGCAATGGAGGAGTAGCTCTAAAAGCTAACTCATATCGCCTTATTGCTGAGGCATTGGCGCAAAAAAATATTGCTACTTTATTGATGGATAAACGTGGTGTATCAGGCAGTATGGGCGCATTAAAATCGGAAGCTGCACTTCGTTTTGATGATTATGCAAATGACCTTGCAGAGTAGATAAAATTTATAAAGCTTGAAAAGCGCATTGACAAAATATTTATTGTAGGTCATAGCGAGGGTTCGCTTGTGGGCATGATAGCTGCGCAAAAAGAAAAGGTAGATGGATATGTTTCTCTTGCAGGTGCGGGAGAAAGTATAGATAAAATAATAGTATGGCAATATGCACAACAATTGCCAAAGGCAGCTACAGTGGTAGATTCCTTATTTATAAGAATGCGAAATGAACAAAAAATAGATTCAGTCCCACCATATTTAATGTCAATTTTTCGCCCATCAGTACAGCCATACATAGCATCTTGGATAAAGTACAGCCCCTGCGAAGAAATAAAAAAACTAACCATACCCACGCTTATTTTACAAGGCAATACGGATATACAAGTAACAGTAAAACAGGCAGAAATGTTGCATGCTTGCATACCAAAAGCTAGCTACAAAATTATTGATGGTATGAACCATGTTTTAAAGCAAGCACCTATGGATAGGCAAAAGAATATAGCTACTTACACAGAAGTATCATTGCCATTAATGCCGAGTTTGATAGATGAATTGGTAAGTTTCATTAATAAAAAACGTTAGACTAGTTTAATTCCATTAATTAATATTTCAAAAATGAACCTCCTAGCCCACGCATATCTTTCTTTTAATAATGAAAGCATTCTTGTGGGTAATATGATAAGCGATTATGTAAAAGGGAAAAAGCAATTTGATTATCCATTGCCAATACAAGCAGGCATACAGTTGCATAGGGCCATTGATGAATTTACAGATACGCACGAAGCTACACAAGAAATAAAAAAATTATTTAAACCTGCGTATAGGCTTTACGCAGGCGCATTTACGGATGTGGTTTATGATTACTTTTTGGCTAATGATAAAGATCAATTTTCGTCTGCCGAAAGTTTACGATCATTTACACAACACACATACGATTTACTACAAAATAATATTGCCTATTTTCCTGAAAAGTTTGCCAAATCTTTTCCTTACATGCAGGCACAAGATTGGCTATACCATTACCGCTACGATGATGGTATGCAAAAAAGTTTTGGAGGCTTGGCTAGGCGGGCAAAATATATTACAGAAACGGAAACGGCTTTCGAAATATTTTTAAACAACAAAGAAATTATCAAACAATCGTATCAAATTTTCTTTCCGCAATTAAAATTATTTACCATTCATAAAATGGAGCAACTTTTGCAGCAATGAATCTTTATCTTTGAAAAAAAAATTATGAAATACTTATTTTTAACAATAATAGTAAGTGGTTTTTTTTCAATACAAGCAATTGCGCAAGATGCGCAAACTATTCCGCCTATTGATAAATCGCCAATGGATATGAGCACGTACCCTGTAAATTATCCCTTACTAAAAATACAAGACAAAGCTACCATACCAATTGTAGCAAGGGTAACGTATAGTAGGCCACAAAAAAACAACCGGATAATTTTTGGGGAATTGCTAGAATACAATACAGTATGGCGTTTTGGTGCAAATGAAAATACGGAAATAGAATTTTTTAAAGATGTAAAAATTAATAAAGTATTGGTCAAAAAAGGAAAGTATTCTTTGTTTGCAATTCCAAATACTGATAAATGGACCATTATTTTAAACAAAGATTTGAATACTTGGGGCTCTTTTAAATATGAAAAAACAAAAGATGTTTTAAGAGTTGATATTGCTGCACAAAAAACAACAGAAATTGCGGAATCGTTTTATATTTATTTTGATAAAACAAATACAGGATTTTCTTTAAATGCAGGATGGGATGATGTAAAAGTAAGCTTACCAATAAATATGTAATCGATGCAATTCTATAAAAAGATTTTAAGTTTTTTTCTTCTAGTAATTTTTTTTTCTTGTAATCAAAAAGAAAATAAAAATGACAATAAGCAATCGCCAACAGATACTTTGCAAAACAACGTAGCAGCACTTGTACAATCTGACCAATCTACATTGGATATGAGTTGGTGCCCTGCCAACTATCCTTTGGAGCAAATGCAAGGCAACAAGCAAAAATTGATAGCTAGGGTTATTTATAGTCGCCCACATAAAAAAGGAAGAAAAATATTTGGCACTACTCCTGAAAGTCTTTGTGTGTATGGTAAGCCATGGCGTTTAGGAGCTAATGAAGCTACAGAAATTACTTTTTTTGAAAATGTAAACATTGCCGGAAAAATTATTGAAAAAGGAACGTATGTTTTGTATTGTATTCCCAACGAAAACAAATGGACCATTATTTTAAATACCAATTTATACACTTGGGGCTTGCATATAGATGAAACCAAAGATATTTTTAAAACCGATATATCAACCATTAAACAAACACCATCCATTGAAGATTTTACCTTGTTTTTTGAAGATACCAAAACAGGTTGCGATATGATAATGGCTTGGGATGATGTAAAAGCGGTGCTGCCCATTGTATTTTCTTAGTAAACTATATTATCCCAAAATGTAAGAGCCATTTTAATTGTTTGTTCAAAATTGTAGCCCAATAATTACTTTATAGGTTTGGTTTCTTTAAACTAATTTTGCCGCACAAAAATAAACAATAAGATGAGCAATAATTCACATAAAGCGGCAACCAAATTTATACATGCAGGTACCGTACCTGACCCAAGTACTGGCGCTATTATGACACCCATATACCAAACAAGTACCTATGTGCAAAGTGCACCAGGTGTAAATCAAGGCTATGAGTATGCACGTAGCCAAAACCCTACTCGTAAAGCTTTAGAAGATGCACTAGCAGTAATAGAAAATGGTAAACATGGGTTGGCATTTGGAAGCGGTGTAGCTGCTACGGATGCGGTGATAAAATTATTAAACCCAGGCGATGAAGTAATTTGTGCTAATGATATGTACGGTGGAAC
>JANOZW010000016.1:0-13724 GCA_031429575.1 Ferruginibacter sp. | reverse complement strand
CTAAAAATAATTTTAATTCTTCGATAATCTTTACATTTGCTGCAACCATTGAGTTTTGTTTTTTTAGTAGATTACAAAGAACTAATTTTAAGTTCGTAACTAAATGGTTTTTATTTTTTAAACACTAACTAAACAGCATTGGGATTTAGGGGGCTTCCTACTCCTCCATAATCTCCTTCAAATCTTCCGAAATCGTCACCAAAATTTTATCAATTCTTTGTCCATCCATATCTATAATTTCTAAGGTAAAATCTTTCCAAGCAAACTTTTCTCCTGTAATAGGAATATGCTCTAGCTCATGTAATACAAAGCCTGCAAGCGTATCAAATTCATGCTCGCCTTCGTTCATCCATTCTGCTTTTTCAAAATAACTTAAGAAATCGTAAAAATGTATTTGCGCATCTACCAAGTATGTACCATCATCTCTTTTGGTAATGCCATATTCTTCTTGCCCTGTTTGTGGTACATCGCCTATAATAGCTTCTAGAATATCATTGAGCGTTATCATACCTTCTAGCGTGCCATATTCGTTTACAATAAATGCAGAATGTATTTTTGTGCCTTTAAATTTTTCTAGCAATTGGTAAGCAGAATTATTTTCGGGTACAAACAAAGCAGGTTTTATAATATTTGCCAAAGGCTTACTAGGGTCAGCTTTCAGCAAATCTTTTACATACACAATGCCTTTTATATTGTCCACCGTATCTTCACACACAGGGAAAGTACTAAAAATAATTTCCTCTGATTTGTTCTTCACATCGTTCACGGTATCTTTCATATCGTACCATGCAATATCTGTGCGATGTGTCATAAGCGATGTAATATTTCTATCGCCTAAATGAAATACCCTTTCTATGATTTCTTTTTCATCTTCTTCAATAGACCCATGCTCGCTACCTTCCGATATCATAGCTTTAATTTCTTCTTCGGTAACAGCACTATCCGCAGGTTTTTTTATGTTGAATATTTTAAAAATACCACTCGTAATACTCGATAAAAACCATACCAGTGGATGCACAATGGTAGATAGGGTATTCATCGGAATAGCAACAGCTCTAGCAATTTTTTCTGCACGCAGTAAGCCAATTTTTTTAGGCACCAATTCGCCAAAAATAATGGTAAGAAAAGTAACGCATAATACAACGATTGTTGTAGCCAATCCTTCTGCATATTTATCGGTAAGGGTATATTTTTGAAAATAGGGCGTAAGCATTTTGCTAAACTTATCTTCGGCAAACACACCCACTAAAATGGAAATTAACGTAATGCCAATGGTAGCAGTACTTAAAAACTTTTCAGGATTATTAGCAAGCTCTAAAGCAGCTTTTGCTTTTTCATCTCCTTTGGCAGCCATGGCTTCTAAGCGACCTTTGCGGGCACTTACGAGCGCTATTTCGCTCATTACAAACAGCCCTGTTAATAGTATGAGTAACAGTAATACAAAAACCTCAATCATCGTGTTTAATTACATTAAAGAATATCTTTTATTAAAAGATGTTGCGGACAAATATCCGAAAAGAAAACCAATAATACCGCCACAAACTACATCTAGCGGAAAATGCACGCCCACATACACTTGTGCAAAGCAAATTATAGCTGCCCAAAGCAAAAAAAGCCAAGTTATCTTACCAATATATTTTTTAAGGGTAAAAAAGAAGAAAGCCGCCATGGCAAAGTGATTGGTGGCATGGGAAGAGGTAAAACTGGAGCTTTGAGGGCGGTAACCTATTAAAAAGTTTATTTTGCTCATTAATTCTGGGTCATTGCAAGGCCTTAAACGGTGTATGTTTTCTTTTATAAGATTACTACTTATAAAATTGGATAGATAAACGGTACCTGCTGCAAAGAGCACCCACCACCATGTATCTTTTTTAAAATTGAGCAACACAAAAAACAACATGAAAATATACAGCGGATACCAGGTATTGGAATTACGAATAAGCGGCATAAAAAAGTCGAAAAAGTTGTTGTGCAAATGGTCATTAACAAACTCAAACAAATTTCTATCTACTTGTATAATTTTATGCATAATGTAATGGCAAATGTAAATAATACCATTCATACAACCACAATGCGCAAAACAAACCTAAACAGATTATCTTAGCGCAACTTTTTTAAGAATTTTTACCAATGTTATTTTTTAGTAAAATACCAAAAACGATTCGTCTGACTTTTGCTGTAATGGCAATATTGCTTTTGTGCATGACACTGTACAGGATATTTTTTTTCTTCCATTACCGCCCTGATGGGAAAGCCTTTAGTGGTTCCATGATGTTGATGGGATTTCGATTTGATTTGAGAATCGTTTCAGCCATTGGTTTGGGAATGTTTATTATCTCTTCTTTTATACATCCATTTAAAAATAAAAAGACAAAACAATTTTGGTTGGTATTATTAACCATCATTTTTCTAATTTTTCTTATTGCGTATGGCAGCGATTTTTATTATTACGATTATCTAAAACAACGATTGAGTGCTGGCATTATTAGTTTTGCAAAAGATGCGGCTATATCTGCAAAAATGATGTGGGAAACCTATCCACTTCTAAAAATATTTGTTGCACTGGGTATTGTATTGTTTCTTTTTGTATGGATGGTAAAAGGATTATTAAAAAAAATAGCAGCAGCTGATTTTGTACTTGTAAAAAAATGGAGAATAATGTTTTCTGCGCTATTTGTGTTACTAACTGCTATTGGTATTTTTGGAAAAATTGGCCAGTATCCATTGCGTTGGAGTGATGCTTTTACATTGTCTGATGACTTTAAAGCCAATGCGGCACTGAATCCTATGCAGAGTTTTTTTAGCAGCATGAGTTTTAAAAATAATGGATATGATATAACGAAAGTAAAAGAAGCGTATCCAATTATGGCCAATTATTTTGCCATACAAGATACTAGTACGGGTTCGTTAAATTTAAATCGGTTCTATAATTTTACAGAAACTACCGATACGGTATCAAAACCAAATATGGTAATTGTAATCTGCGAAAGTTTTAGTGCATACAAGAGCTCTATGTTTGGGAATGGATTAAACCCTACACCATATTTTAATGATATGTGTAATAAAGGCATTTTTTTTGAACGATGCTTTACACCTGCCTTTGGCACGGCACGTGGTGTGTGGGCGGTACTTACAGGCATACCAGATGTGCAAGATAATAAAACAGCTAGTCGCAACCCCGCAGCCGTAAACCAGCATACGATCATGAATGATTTTAAAGGCTATGAAAAATATTATTTTTTAGGAGGCAGTACCACTTGGGCAAACATAAGAGGTGTACTCACCAATAATATTGATGGGCTAAAAATATACGAAGAAGAAAATTTTAAATCAGCAAAAGTAGATGTGTGGGGCATTAGCGATAAAAATTTGTTTTTAGAAGCTAACAAAGTTTTTGCAACTCAAATAAAACCTTTTGTATCTATTATTCAAACGGCAGATAACCACAGGCCATACACCATACCTACAGAAGACTTAAAATTGTTTAAAAAAGTAGAATACCCAAAAGATACGTTAACCAAATATGGTTTTGATGATAATGCACAATTAAATGCATTTAGATATACTGATTTTTGTTTTAGTACATTTATGGAAGCTGCAAAAAAAGAAAAATATTTTGCAAATACTATTTTTGTATTTGTGGGCGACCATGGGCTTCGTGGCGATGCAGGCAATATGTTTCCACAAAGTTTTACAAAGCAAGGTATATTGGCAGAGCATGTGCCGCTGTTGTTTTATGCGCCACGGTTACTAAAACCATCACGAATAAAGGAACCAGCTTCTCAGTTAGATATTTTTCCATCAGTAGCTTTTTTGACTAAGCAAAGCCATACAAATACCACGCTTGGCAATAATCTTTTTGATACCAGTGCAAATAAAAATAGATTTGCATTTATTGCTGACCCTGATTTGCGGACAATTGGCCTTGTAAGCAACGAGTTTCATTATGCTAAAAATTTAAAAACGGGTAAAGAAGATTTTGTTTCTGTAATAAATAATGAATCAGTATTAGTAAACAAAAGAAACGATAGTATAAAAAATGTGATAAAAAACACAACAGATGCTTTTTACAATACAGCAAAGTATTTATTGTTGAATAATAAGAAAAAAAATAATTAGCTAATTTGCTAATATGCTAATTTGCTAATGAGGAGGTGTGAGGTTAACAAAAGTCGAGTAATAATGGGCTCTAAAAAACGAAGTTTTTCCTTTGTGTCTTAGAGCCTTTGTGGCTAAAACTTTTTGCTTTGCAAAAAATAATTGAGTAAATTTTTTAAATAAATTATCAGAATAATATTACGATGTTTACAAAATGGCTTGTACCAAAAACAGTTCAATGGATTGTTACTTTATTTCTTATTTACTTACTCATATTTACGGCTTTTAGGGTAGCTACGGTTGTTTTCTTTAAGCCAGACAATATGCCTTGGTCGCAGCTTGGGTCATCTTTTTGGCTGGGCCTAAAGTATGATCTGCGTTGGATTTCATTTATACTTACTCCCATTGCGGTATTATCCTTGTACAAAAAGTTTTCGCCTTTTTATAATGAAACATCTAAAAAGTTTTGGACAGGTTATCTCGGTATCATCACCTTGTTTGTATTGTTTTTTTATGGCGCAGATTTTGGGCAGTTTGCATATATCAACGCAAGGCTGAATGCGGATGCACTCATTTTTGCAGAAGACCCAAAAGAGAGCTTGCAAATGATTTGGCAGAGCTATCCCATTATCTGGATTTTAATTGCGCTATTTGGTGCGGTTATAATGGTGATATGGATGTTTCGTCGGACCCATGTAGGTGTGGAAGATAGAAATATTAGTATTCATAAATTTAGCTTCCGTAAAATATGGCACAGCGTTTTATTGGTTTTTTTGGGTTGGTTTATATATGGTTTTTTTACGGCTAGCCCGCTAAATTTTTTTAGAGCATTTAATTTAAACGATGGCTTTAAAAGTAATTTGGCATTAAATCCCATGCAAAATTTCTTCACCACATTACGTTTTAGAAAACCACAATACGATACAAAAGCAAAAGAAAATTATCCGCAGATAGCTACCTTTCTTGGGCTTAGTAATAATGTAAAAGACAATTACACAAGAGTTATTTGCCCCAATAGCAAAGCGCTAGAAAGCAAGCCCAATGTGGTGTTAGTTATTTGCGAAAGCTTTAGCATGTATAAAAGCAGCATGAGTGGCAATGTATTAAACGCTACACCTTATTTTAATCAAATGTGTAAAGAAGGCATATTTTTTAACCGTTGTTTTTCGCCAACCTTTGGTACAGCACGTGGTGTATTTGCTACCATATCGGGGATACCAGATGTGCAGCTAGCAAAATTTTCTACCAGAAATGAGGCGGCTGTAAACCAGCGAACCATCATCAATGATTTTGAAGGGTACAGCAAATATTATTTTATTGGTGGGCGAAGTGAGTTTAATAATTTTAAAGGGCTTGTGCAAAATATCGACAGCATCAATATTTTTGAGGAAGGAAAATACAACGTGCCAAAATTGAATGTGTGGGGTATCAGCGATAAAAATTTATTTTTAACCGCCAATGCAGAAATGGCAAAACAAACAAAACCATTTTTTACCATTATTCAAACGGCAGATAATCACCGCCCGTTTAACATACCCGAAGAAGACAAAGATTTTATTCCAAAAAATATTTCAGAAGCAGAGCTTACAAAAAATGGTTTTGAATCTTTAAAAGAATACAATGCATTTTTGTATTCTGATTATTGTTTTCAGAAATTTATAGAAGCAGCAAAAAAAGAAGCATACTTTCACAATACCATATTTGTTTTTATAGGCGATCATGGGCTAGAAGGCAACTCCAATGCGGTTTATCCAAAAGCATGGGATGAGCAAAGATTGGCAGATGAACATATACCATTGCTATTTTATGCACCAGCTTTACTTACACCACAAGTACATAACGAACCAGTATCTCAAATAGATGTATTACCTACTATCGCTAGTATGATACAACAACCATACACAAACTCTACACTCGGCAGAGATTTATTAGACCTTACAAAAAAAGAACATGCTGCATTTATTATTTATCATGCACCAGGCTGGATAGGTATTGTGAATGAAAAATATTTTTACAGAAAAAATATTCATACCCCAAATAATAAATCATTATCGAAAGATGGTAAACCAATAATACTAGATGAATTGGTTTCTGTAACCAACGACCCTATTAATTTGAACACTACACAAAAAGATTCTGTAAAAAAAGAAATGGGAAAACTTACCACCGCTATTTATGAAACAGCAAAATGGATGTTGGTGAATAACAGGAATAAGCAATAAAATGAAACTTCAATAAATAATAAAAAATTTCAAAATTTACAGAGTTCAAAAGTCCCCCCTTTGGGAATTTAGGGGGCTTTTTTCTCCGCAATCATAATGAGCCTCGGCGAAATAGCCGCATCATACTTCCCAAAATGATAATCACCAAAAACTTCTTTTATTTTTAAATGTTGCTTTGCAAACATTTTTTCAAAATCTGCTAAAGAAAATTTAGCTACTTTTTCGGTGTATTGCATGGGCTTAGCAAGGGCTGCATCTTCCACTATTATTTTTTTGTAAAAATGATGTTCATCGCTCCATTTGCTAATGGAATACTTTGTAGCGTCAATCTGTTGCTGAGTTTCGGCCACTTCTTTGTTGGCAGAAAATTGCACGTTTAAAAAATCCATTACAAAAATGCCATTAGGCTTTACAGATGTAGCAATACTTCTTATGGCATTATCATGCTCACGCTGTGTTTTAAAATAACCAAAACTTGTAAAAAAGTTAAACGCAATATCAAAATAATTTATCCAAAAAGGCAAGCGCATATCATGTTCAAAAAAATGCAAATGTTCGTCCTCGCTTTGCAATGCCTCAGCTATACTTTCTCTACTCAAATCTATACCCGTTACATCAAAACCCTTAGATGCCAATTGCATGCTATGTCGCCCCTTTCCGCAAGCTACATCCAGCATTTTTGCACCCACAGCAGGTTGCAAGTGCGCTACTAAATTATCAATAAATGTGGCCGCTTCTTCCTCATCTCTGTGTGCATACAATTGATGATAATAAGGCGAATTAAACCAATCTTTAAACCAAGTATCTAGCATAGGGCAAATTTAATGGTTTAACAATAAATATATTTTTTGTTTTTTGAATCTTAAGTATTGAACTATTTCTCTGCATTAGTTTTGTTACAAACCTCTACCGGTTTCCACCTCCTGTTGGCTTTGCGCATCTATGCACCTTAGCTGGACAGTGCTTTTGGGGCTACAATTAACCCTACATCTTTTTAACTTTTATTATGTAGTAAATAAAGTGTAGAATAATGATAAAATTTTAGAAAATTATTACGCTAAAGTTATCTACATACAAACATTAAAAAACTATCCATAAATTTGCTCATATTACAAACAACAATTAACGAATAACAAATAACTAACTAAGATGGGTCGCATATTTGAAGTAAGAAAAGGTGCCATGTTTGCACGATGGGACAAAATGGCAAAAGATTTTACCCGTATAGGAAAAGAAATAGCCATAGCCGTAAAAGCCGCAGGGCCAGATGTGGAAAATAATCCTGCCCTTAGAAGATGCTACCTAAACGCAAAAGCCTGCAACATGCCAAAAGACCGTGTAGAAGCGGCCATAAAGCGAGCCATGGGTAAAGATATAAGCAGCTACGATGAAATGATTTATGAAGGCTACGCACCACATGGTGTGGCGGTATTGGTAGAAACTGCTACAGATAATACTACACGTACTGTTGCCAATGTGCGTATGCATTTTACAAAAGCAAAAGGTGCCTTGGGTACGAGTGGTAGTGTAGCATTTACGTTTACACGTATGGGAGAGTTTAAAGTAAAAAACAATAACCTTAATGTAGATGATTTAGAATTAGAATTGATAGATTTTGGATTAGAAGAAATAGGTGAAGATGCAGATGGCAATATTATTATTCGTGCATCTTTTGCAGAATTTGGTACTATGAACAAAGCCATAGAAGACAAAGGGCTAGAACTTATAAGCGCAGAACTTACCCGCATACCGGGCACATTGGTAGAGTTAAGCGAAGCTGATGCAAACGATGTTTTAAAATTGGTAGATCATTTGGAGCAAGATGAAGATGTGCAGAAGGTGTATCATAATTTGAAGTAGGCATTCGCCTGTGGCGAATGCAATTTATATTCGCCACAGGTGAATACCCACAAAAAAGCAGCAATTCAATATGCTGCTTTTTTGTTTCTATCTTTCATTATAGTTTGATAATTTTTCATCTATCACCAATGTGTTTGTCCATTTATCATGCCATGGATACGAAGGCGTTCCTAAAGCGCTAAAGGCATCAAAAGGAACAGCTCTTGCAAGCCCTCTTATAAACCCTGTAGAGAAAGTAATTTTACTTCCATCATCATTTACAGCTCGTGTTCCAGTAATTAGTTTACCCAATGTTTTCCCTTTCCCAATACCTTCAACTAGTCCCAAAATAATACCATATAAAAGCATTGACAATAATCTATCCATCAGACCAAATCCCGCAGAATCATTGTCAAGTATGTCTATTGTGCTTGGGCTAAGCAATCCCCAAGCCCCTCCTAAAACAATTAAAACTATGTAAAAAAAAACTACGTCAATTAAATAATTTCCAAAGCGTTTACCTGTACTCGCCTGTACATTTTCAAAAATATTTTCTGATAATAAATCTTCTGATATTAAATTTTCTTCCATATGTATGTTAGTTGGTTGGTTAAAAAAGTTAGGTTGGCTTTATTTTTGCACATTAAAAAGCAGCACAATACTATGCTGCTTTCATTTTTTACATTAATGGATTTATTCTCCTCCCTCTATTCTAAAACTCACTTTGCAAACTACACCCCAAGATACTATTGCACCATCGTGTACATGCACCTTTTGGTCTTTTATCCATACAGAATCTATATTTCTGATGGTTTTAGAAACTTCTTTTACCGCTTCTTTTACAGCATCTTCAAAACCAATTTTTGAAGTTGCAATTACTTCGATAACTTTTACTACTGCCATGATGGTTGTTTTATAAGTGTGATTAAAAATTTTAATGATATCTTACTAAATCGCTTATAAATGTAACAAGTTATCATGAAATCTCAAAATCAAATGGTTGTATATAAAATTTTCGCACTATAATTGAAGAATTGCCAAATCTCTAACATTATTGTAAACTTGAAATATGTTTACAAAGGTTGGCAACTTTTACGAAAGTAATAAATGCTTACATCAAATTTTTATACAAACAATGTTTCTAAATAATGTTCTTTTATACCAAACATTTCTTTAAGCGCTTTTACCTTATCCATATTTTCTTTAAAGATTGTATCTGATGAAATGGCTTTTGTTCCTACTATTAGCACATTTTTTGGCGTATCTTCTTCTTCTATAAAATCAAAAACTTTTGTTTTATATCCATGTGCTTCTAATATGAGTGCACGAATGGTATCGGTTACCATTTCGGCTTGACGTTCTAATAAAATACCGTGCTTGGTAATTAATTTTAACGCATTGGTAGGAGCCATTTGTTTGCGTATTTGTTTGTGGCAACAAGGGGCACAAATAATGCAGGTGGCGTTTGCTTTTACACCTTTAGCAATGGCATCATCCGTAGCTGTATCACAAGCATGTAAGGCTATGAGCATATCCACAGCTTGTAAACTAGTTTCTTGTATGCTGCCTTTTTCAAATTGTAATCCTATATATTTTGCGCTAGCAGCAATTCGATTACATTTTAATACAAGGTCTTCTCTCAGTTCAATCCCTCTTACTGCTGCGCCAATATTTTTTTGTTGTAAAAAATCATATAAGGCAAAAGTGAGGTATCCTTTTCCACTACCCATGTCCACTACAGAAAAACCATTTTCAACTTTTACCTCTTTTAAGATTCCATCTATAATTTCTACGTACCTATTTATTTGTTTGTACTTGTGTTGCATAGAGGCTTTTACCAATCCATCTGCAGAAGTAATATCCAATTCTTTCAAATAAAATGCATTGGATCTTATTATCCTTTTCTTTTGTTTATCGTGTGAGCTGACAATAACATCTTTTTTAATATCTGATAATTTTGTCACAATTCTTTCTTTGCCTTTTTCATCTTGTGTAAAATAATCTGTTTGGGCAGCCGTGTATAGCTCTGCATTGTAAAAAAAATCTTCCAACAATTTTTTTATGGTTGTTATGCTTTCTTCTACTGTAAAATTTTTGGTTACATCTTTGTCTGCATATCTGTACACAAAAGAAAGCATGAGCTTATCTTTTATCATTACAGATTTTGCAAAAACTTTTTTAAGGTACGATGCTTTTTCTCTTACATGTCCAATGGAGATTTTTATGAGCGTTTTCCCAAGTGCTGCATCTTTTACTTGTCCTAAAAATTCATCCAGCTTAATCATTTTCTTTTTTTACAAAGATAATATTACCACTCTGTATGTAGTCTTTTATTAAATACCACAAATGTTTCTTTTATATCGGCTCTTTCTCCAAAATATTTTAATGGTCCCTCTATTTCTTTTGGCTTCATGTAACCTGGTAATGGTGCAGGTTGTGCACCTACGCCACTCATAAAAACTGTGGTTGGGTATGAGAGTTGGCCACCTGTAAGATACAAAGCCAGTTCATTTGTTTTGTATTGCGCATTGTATTTATATGTTTTATTATTGAATGTAATGACTTCTCTACTTTCTGCATCAAACTTTACTGCATAGTAGTGTTCGTTTACATATTTTGCTAATTTTTCATGCGTGTACGTTTTACTATCCATTACTTTGCACCAGCCGCACCAACTTGTATAAATATCAATTAAAATTGGTTTAGGATTTTTTGCATATTGTTCATTGAGCTCTTGCATCGTAATCCAATTTATTTTTTCTTTGGGCTTGGGTGCAAAACTTAAAAAACTTGTAGCAATAGATGCAAATAAAATAAAACTGAATAGCTTCTTCATCCGTAAATGTTTTAACTTAGTAAAATGAACGAAAAAATAACACAAAAAATTGTAATAGCAATAACCGGTGCCAGCGGTTCAGTATATGCAAAGGTATTATTAACAAAACTCTTGCTTTTAAAAGATCAAATAGCCGACATTTCAGTGGTTATGACTGAAAATGCCAAATCCGTTTGGCAAACTGAATTAGGGGATGATAATTACAAAAATTTTGATTTAAAATATTATACACAGCAAGATTTTAATGCGCCTTTTGCATCTGGCTCTGGGCAATACAATACCATGATTATTGTGCCATGCAGCATGGGCACTTTAGGAAGGATTGCTAACGGCATTTCCAACGACCTTATAACAAGAGCAGCAGATGTAATTTTAAAAGAACGCAGAAAATTAATTTGCGTAGCAAGAGATACTCCATACAATCTTATTCATATAAAAAATATGGAAACCATTACATTGGCTGGTGGTATTATTTGCCCTGCTACTCCATCATTTTATAGCCTACCAAAAACGATAGAAGATGTGGCTGCTACTGTAGTTGATAGGATTATTGATTTAGCAGGATTGAAGCAGGATAGTTACAGGTGGGGAGGATAAATTGTTTTATTGCTAAATTGTTTAATTGTTAAAAAAAAGACATCCATTATATTTAATGTAAAAAGCCAACTAAGAATTTTCGTCTTAGTTGGCTTTTTCTTTTAGTGTCCTAGTTTTAAATATTAATATTTCACAAATGGCAATGTTATTTTTTTACCATATTGCTGTATCCTTATAAAATATGCTCCACTAAGCATAGTCCTAAATTCGCCTACAATATCTTTTTGATATTGTCCTGCTACTTTTTGTCTTTCAGAAAAAGTTTTTACAGTTCGACCATATTGATCAACAATTGTAAATGTAACTTCTCCTGTACCAGGAACGATGTAATCAATAATGGCAGTGGTGCGTACAGGGTTTGGTGTTATTTTTAAACCAATGCCATCTTTTATAACCGTGATAATATTGTTTCTACTAGCCGTATTAAATAAGGAAGCAGTTGTTATATTACCTACACCTGTTGCTGCGCAATTAGCACCCACTCTCCATTGATATTCTGAACCAATAGTAAGACCTGTAAGATTGTAAGTCGTAGCCTGTATGCCTGTAGCAGCTACTGTCCATGTTGTAGCCGTTGTTAATTTATATTCAACTGTATAAAAATTATTAGCAGCACCTCCCCAATTTAATGTAGCACTATTTAGCGTAACATTTGTAGTGGTTAACGATATTGGTGCAGCCGGTGTAACTGTTATATTTACTACAATGGCAACCCTAGGCCCTTCACCACAAGTATTTGTTTGTGCTACATAATAATTAGTGCTACCCGCAGTTGTTGTAGTTGGGATAGGTGCAGTTGTAGAACCAGTACCACCTGTTGCATTCGTAAACCATAATAACCCTGTACCAGTTGCTGATAATGCTGTTACCGTTGCATTTTGGCAATATGTTATCGGCGAAGTTACAGTTGCTGCTACAGGCAATGCTGTTACTGTTACAACAACAATTGCTCTTGGTCCTTCGCATACACCTACCGTTTGACTTACATAATAACTGGTAGTACCTGCAGTATTTGTAGATGGTATTGGTGCAGTTGCGCTACCTGTGCCACCTGTAGCAACGGTGTACCACAATACATTTGTCCCAGTTGCCGTCAATGCTGTTGCGGTTGCATTTTGACAATATGTAACTGCTGAGGTAGTTGTTGGAGCAGCAGGAGTAATGTTTGTGTTTACTACAATAGCAGCTTTTGGACTTTCACATCCTGTAATAGTTTGGCTTACATAATACGTTACACTACCTACCGTTGTAGTACTTGGTGTTGGTGCGATTGCACTTCCTATTCCACCTGTTGCTGCTGTGTACCACAATAAACTTGTACCTGTAGCTGTAAGTGCCGTAGCCGATATATTTTGGCAATATGCAACTGGTGTAGTTACCGTTGGTGCATTGGGTATTGCATTCACGGTTACTGTTATTGCTGCTCTTGGTCCTTCGCCGCAAGATAGAGTTTGGCTTACATAATATATTGTAGAGCCTAATGTAGTAGTACTAGGTACTGGTGCGGTAGTTGTAGCTGTTCCACCAGTTGCGGTTGTGTACCACAATAAATTTGTACCTGCAGCTGTCAATGCTGTTGCTGTGGCATTTCTACAATAAGTAACCGGCGTGGTAATAGTCGGTGCAGGTGTAGCAGCTACAATGGTTACTGTAATAGCTGTTCTTGGGCCTTCGCAAGTATTTACTGTTTGGCTTACATAATAAGTAGTAGTACCTACTGTAGTGGTAGATGGTGTTGGTGCAGTTGTAGAACCTGTACCACCAGTTGCAGTAGTGTACCATAATAAATTTGTACCTGTTGCCGTCAATGCCGTGGCCGTTGTATTTTGACAGTAAGAAACTGTTGTAGTAGCTGTTGGTGCAAGTGGAATGGCATTTATTGTAACTACAATGACAGCCCTTGGGCTCTCACATCCATTTACAGTTTGGCTTACATAATAAGTTACCGTGCCTACTGTTGTTGTGCTAGGCGTAGGTGTTGCAGATACGCCGCCACCAACTGTTGGTGAACTATACCATAATAAATTTGTACCCGTTGCTATAAGTGTCGTTGCTGTTGCGCTTTGGCAATACGCAATAGGCGTTGTCACAGTTGGTGCATTCGGTATAGCATTTATGGTAACCGTTATAGC
>JANOZW010000015.1:0-13010 GCA_031429575.1 Ferruginibacter sp. | reverse complement strand
CGCCTACTACTCGTGGTTTTAACAGTAGTGGTAACACTCGTTTTAACCAGTTGGTAGATGGTATGGATAACCAAGCACCTGGTTTAAATTTTTCTGTGGGAGCAATTATTGGGTTAAGTGAATTGGATGTAGATAATATCGAATTATTATCTGGTGCATCTTCTGCATTGTATGGCCCCGGTGGTATGAATGGTACGTTGCTTATGACAAGTAAAAACCCTTTTAAATACCAAGGTTTATCTTTTTTGGTAAAAACAGGTATTATGCATACAGATAAAAGACAAAGGCCTGCTGCTCCTTACCATAATTGGAATGTACGTTGGGCTAAAAAAGTTTCTGAAAAATTTGCATTTAAAATTAATTCTGAGTTTATACAAGCAAAAGATTGGCAAAATACCGATAGTAGAAATTACAGAAGGAATGCATTGGGAGGCGAAGTTGTGGCAGGCGATAGGCAGACTGATCCTGGTTACGATGGTATAAATGTATATGGTGATGAAAATCGATTTGATATATCTAATATAGTATTTAAAAGTATTGCTGCAAGTTTAGCAGGAGTACCTGGTCCTAATCCAACAAGGGATTTTATAAATGCTAATTTTAGAGATGCTTCGGGTAATTTTGTTCCTATAAATGTAAGTCGTACGGGTTATACTGAAAAAGAATTAATTAATCCAAATACAGTAAATTTTAAAGTGTCTAGTTCTATACACTATAAAATCACTCCAAAAATTGAAGCTGTTTTAGCAGGATATTGGGGTACGGGTAATACTGTTTATACGGGTAGTGACCGTTACTCGATTAAAGAATTTAAAATGGGACAATACAAGTTTGAATTGAACCATAAAAACTGGATGGTAAGAGCATACACAACACAAGAAAATTCTGGAGAGTCTTACAATGCTTCTGCTACTGCAGCTTATTTTAATGAATCGTGGAAATCTACACCCAATTGGCTTCCACAATATGCCTTAAAATATTTGTCAGATAGAATAAGTGGTGTAAATGATTATGATGCACATCTAAATGCACGTAAAACAGCAGATGTGGGAAGACCGATTGCAGGTACAGATGCTTTTAAAACTGGTTTTGATGCAGTACGTTTAAGATCTATTAAAGATGGTGGAGGTAGATTGGTGGACCGAACTAATTTGTATAGCCTAGAAGGTAACTATAATTTATCATATCTTACCAAAGACTTTGCTGATATTCTCATAGGGGCAAATTTTAGAAGATATGTTTTAAATTCCGATAATACCTTATTTGCTGATTCAACAGGGCCTATTGGTATTAAAGAGTATGGTGCTTTCATACAAGCAACACGCAAAATTACAGAACGTTTAAAACTGACAGCGTCAGGAAGATATGATAAAAACGAAAATTTTGAAGGACGTTTTACGCCAAGAGTAACTGCTTTGTTTAAGGTAAAAGAGAATAATAATATTCGTCTATCTTATCAATCAGCTTATCGTTTCCCTTCAACACAACAACAATACATAAATTTAGCGGTTGGATCTACTCGTTTAGTTGGCGGTAATCCTGGTTTTATTAAATGGTTGCAGGCAGATGTAAATCCACTATATGATGCCAAGAGTTATATTTCTGGAACTCCTACTGTGATAAATTTTCCTGCAATAAAACCTGAATCGGTAAATTCTTTTGAACTTGGTTACAAAGGATTACTTGCTGAAAGCAAACTATTAATTGACATGTATGTTTATTATGGACAATATCAAGATTTTTTAAGTAGAACTAACACTGTTCAGGTTACAAACGGTCTTCCAATTTCAAATCCATCCGCTTCTGTAAGAAATATTTCAGTAGTTGTAAATGCACCTGAGAAAGTAAAAACAAATGGCTTCGGTTTTAGTATTGATTATAGGCTTCCGCTTAATTTTACAATTGGTGGTAATCTTTCTTCAGATGAACTAAAAGATGTGCCAGCTAATTTTACGGCTTATTTTAATGCACCAAAATATAAAACAAACTTTACTTTTGGTAATAGTGGTTTTGGACCAAACAAACGATTATCAGCCAACTTATCTTATAGATGGCAACAAGGTTTTTATTATCAAGGAGATTTTGCAAGCGGTAACCTACCAGATGTAAATACCTTAGATGCCCAAGTAAGTTTGAAATTACCTACTACCAAATCAGTTATAAAGCTAGGAGCTAACAATTTGTTGAATCAGTATTATTATAATGCTATTGGAAACTCTCAGGTAGGTGGTTTGTATTATATAAGTTTTGGCTTTAATGTCTATTAATAACAATATTTTATTTAAAAAATAACAAAATGAAAAAATTAAATAACACTATAAAAGTATATAGTTTGGCAATATTGTCGAGCATATTTTTTCTTACGTCTTGTAACAAAGATTTGGATCAATTTGCCTCTATTGCAACTCCTACTTATCCATCTGCCACTACAACTGCAGGTAAGGCATTGGCAGCAAGCGCTACGGATAATTTGTATTATAGGTTCGTACAAAAAGCTGGTTTGGAAGTTGCATTAGATGATGTAACCAAATCATTTACCCTATTTGCCACCAACAATACAGGTATGAGATTTTTTATTGATAAATATTTGGCTTCATTGCCGCCTCCTGCATCTGGTCCACCAATTCCCGTATTAGGTGCAGCAGTTTCAGATGCTAGATATTTTGACACACTAAATAAATATATGCCTGATAATTCAGTAGCTACTAAAATTGTGAATTATAATATTACGGGTTATAAAAATGGTTTTGTAGATGGAACCACAAAAATTATACCTTCCATATCTCCTAATAAAGTTTTTGGTTCAGATTTATTTCTTGTTACAAGCCAACCTTTCTTAAGAGTTCCATTTCACGTTGCTTCTGGTTTACCATATTCATATGTAAACAATATTCCAGTAACAACTATCGATCAAATTGTTTCTAATGGAGTAATACACCGCACATTTACATTGTTAACACCACCTGATAGAACCGTAAGGTCGATTGTAGCAGCTGAACCTAGTCTTGTATATTTTAGGGCAGCTATCGCTCGTGCTGATGCAAACTCTACTGGTAGCAGTAAGTTTGATTCTTTGATGAATATAGCTGTAACAAATATGACTGTTTTGGCTCCAAATGATGCAGCTATGCAACCAGTATTATTTGGAATTATTTACAATACATTATTAAATCCACCATATAATTTATCTCCTGCTGCAGCTTTTTCTCAAGCTACTACCGCTTCTTCACCTGCTGCTTTAAATTCTCCAACAGGTGGTTTCAATTTGTTGCCTGTTGCAAGTGTTCAAGGTATTATTGCATATCATATTCTAGCATCTACCTCGACTTCTAGTGCTACTTTTTTGCCTGATGTTAGATATTTTTCAGTGAATGTACCAAGTACTCCTGCATTTGTAAAAACATTGGTAAATGGAAGTATTGCAGTTCATCCAGGTATTAGAGCACAAGCTATATATACTGGAGCTGTTGCTTCATCCGTAACTTTCACGGGGTATGGTACTTTTCCTTCTGGAGGAGCTCCATTTAGTAGTCCTGTTGCAAATGTTGTAAAAGCTGATTTAAATGGAGTAAATGGTGTTCTACATATTATAGATAGAGTATTACTTCCGCAATAATTATTAAAATAAATTTGTTTAAAACGGCTTCCAAAAATTTTGGAAGCCGTTTTGCTTTTATACCCATCAAAAAAGCCACTACCTTTTACAGTAGCAGCTTCATTAAATCACCCCCCAGTGAATATTTTGTATTGAGTATAAAAAAATATACCTAGTATTCTTGTAGTATTTATACTACAAATTAAGTTCTAAAAATTGATATATTGAAATAGAAGTATGTGAACTACCCGAAAAAGTAGTTGAATGGTAAGTTTTAGATGGTTTAATGATTTTAGGTAACAATAAGTACAGTAATTTTTTCACAAAAGCTTTCTTCTTATTAAAACAAACACCAAAATTAATAGCGTAAAAGCTATAAAAAAAGGTACAATAAAATTAATTAACTGAAAAGCCAACATGCTTGTAATAATCAACAATTGAAAACCCAACCCATATACAGAAACCATACTCATAAACCAATTGGGAAATGCTGTTGTTTTATACGCCTCTTTATCTAATAAATGAATTGTTTTATCAAAAATGCTATAAGCAATGGCATATAGCGAAAAGAAAACATCAACGGTAATCTGTTTTTCGTTTGGAAAAGCTTTAGGTACTTTATATTCAAATATTTTGCTAGTAGTATCAGCACCAATAGATTTATTTCTTAAAATAACGTAGTAGTAATTGTATAAAGTGCCTTGCAATTGCATACACACAAATGCAGTGAGCGTAAGTGTATAGCTTGATGTGGACACGTAACAGATGGCTATTAGTATTAAAAAATTTAGAATGATATCAAATATACTATCCAAATATCTTCCTGTGTATGAGGGAGTATTTTTTACCCTTGCTAGCTCACCATCTGCGGCATCTAAAATAGATTTTGTGATAAGAAAAAAACCAGCCAAGTAATAATGAGTTGTAAGAATACAATAAACAGCTAGCAAACCTGAAATACCGAAAGCTACAGTAACATGAATGGGTGTAAAAACCGTATTTTTTAACACATTTGCAATAGCAGTAGCTATTGGTCTGCCATAATCTGATACATCTATAAATTTGTGTTCTGCAGCTAATTTAGCCATAGAGAGCAATAGAAAAGTAATGACCAACAGAATAGTTGGGTTGTAAAAGTAGTATGTTTTCGTTAGTTTTAGCAAAGAAATGGCTACGTTTTTTAAAACTTGATTATTGTTATGGTCGTAAATATATTTTTTAATTGCATGATTATTTTAACCAATGGTTGTAAAATCTACTATAAATATTGTTTGGCTCAAAAGAGATTTGCGTTTTACTGATCATGCAGCATTATATCATGCACAAAAAGCCGGACTACCTATTCTTCTACTTTATATGTTTGAACCATCTGTAATGGCTTATGCAGATAGCGATGTGAGGCATTGGTGTTTTGTGTATCAATCATTGCTAGACATGAAAACAAAAGTAGAAGCTGTAGGTGGTCAGTTATTTATTTTTCATAATGAAGCAGCAATTATTTTTAGCGAATTAGCAAATAAATACAACATACACACTATTTTTTCGCATAGAGAAACGGGCAATAAAATAACATTTGACAGAGATATTGCTATTCAAAAATTTTGTAATCACAAAAATATATTGTGGAAAGAATATCAAACAAATGGCATTGTACGAAAATTAAAATCTCGTAAAACTTGGGATGCTAAATGGCAAGCATATATGAATGATGTTCCAAAAATAATACAAGAAACTGGTTGGCATTTTTTATTATTAGATAAAAATTTTTATAATAAATGGAAAGGTTTAGTTCTTGCAAAAGAAATAACAATTCCTAATAAAAATTTTCAGCAAGGTGGTGAAACCCTTGCTTGGCGTTATTTAGATAGCTTTTTAAAAGAACGATATGTAAATTACAGTAAGCATATTTCTAAACCAGCATTGAGTAGAAAAAGTTGTAGCAGGCTTTCTCCATACCTAGCTTATGGCAACATTAGTATGCGAATGGTTTACCAATATACCATGCAACATTATGCAAAGGCTACCAATAAAAGAGCATTATCTAATTTTGTTTCTCGCTTACATTGGCATTGCCATTTTATACAAAAATTTGAGGATGAGTGTACCATGGAGTTTGAAAATGTAAATAGAGCGTACGATGCATTGGTAAAACCCAAAAATGAAAAATACATAACAGCTTGGCAAGATGGAATAACAGGCGTACCATTGGTAGATGCATGTATGCGATGCTTGGTAACTACGGGTTATATAAATTTTAGAATGCGTGCCATGGTGGTTTCATTCTTTACATTTAACCTTTGGCAAGATTGGCGTGAGTTACATTTTTTAGCTAGACAATTTTTAGATTATGAGCCTGGCATACATTACCCACAATTGCAAATGCAGGCGGGTGTCACAGGTATAAACACCATACGCATTTATAACCCCACAAAAAATGCCGAGGAGCATGATGCAGATGCTGTATTTATTAAGCAATGGATACCCGAATTAAAAAATGTACCAACACATTTAATTTTTGAGCCATGGAAACTTACTGTTATTGAACAACAATTGTATGGGTGTTCTATTGGTAAAGATTATCCTGCACCTATCGTAGATATTGATGCTACAAGAAAAGTAGCCAGTGATATTGTATGGGCATTTAGAAAAGGAAAAGCTGTAAAGCTAGAAGGAAAAAGAATTGTAGAAAAGCATGTTGGTAAACAATCTTCTAAAGAAACAAAGGCTTTGAAAAAAAATACAATCAGCCAATCATCCATGAATTTAGATTGATTGGTAAATTATTTGCGTTTTTATGGAATATATTACAGTGAAATTATAAGATATTGGAATGGAAACAGGTAAATGAGAAGCTGTAATAATTTGTAAAACAGCTATGCTAATAGAATAAACTATCCTAATCATCTGTAAATCAAACTAGCAAGTATATTTATTTTTTTATTTGCAACATAAGTTTATTTTTGGGTGTTGAATAAATTTAAGAAGATATCATCATTTTTGTTGCTGTCGCTTGTTTCGGCTCCCTTTATATTTTTTGTTTGCTTTTTAGTACAACAAAAGGTACAACAGCATCACATGTTGGAGATGTTGGAAAATGCGTCACTACAAACCATTACCATCAACAAAACAGATATTGTTTGGGTAAAGAAAAACAAAGAAATTTTAATTGAGGGAAAATTATTTGATATTAAATCGTATTCAATATTAAATGATAAAGTAATTTTTATAGGTTTATTTGATAAAGACGAAGATGCTATTAAAAAGAATTATGCTGATAAGATTCTCTCGGGTAAAAATGAATCTCTTCCTACAAATGAGTTAATATTGAAGTGTATGTTTTGTTGTGCCATCAATAACTTTAGTATGGGTGATGGGATGTTTGTATTCACAGGTTTATTTACTAAAAATTATTTTTTCTTTTCTCAAAAAATTATTTTCCAATACTTATCTGTTTCTATCCCACCACCAAACGTTTAGTTTTATTATAAATTAATCTACACTTATTTACAAGTGCAGTTGCTAATATTTATTTAGCGAAATTTTATTGTATATAAAACTGACTAAAATGAAAAAAATATATTTAATCATATTTGGGTTGTTGTGTATAAAAACCATCGACGCACAAACCAATAATACAAATATTACAGATACAACAAAGAAAGTTGTTGCTTTAGATGAAATCGTTATATCATCAAGCAATTTTGCGGAAAAGAAAAAAAATATAGCACAAAGTATAGATGTGATCTCGGCTAATACTATTGCACTAGGTAATGCACAAAACACAGGCGATTTACTCATTAATACTGGAAAAATATTTGTGCAAAAGAGTCAGCAAGGTGGCAGCAGTCCTGTACTTAGAGGGTTTGAGGCGAGTAGAATTTTGTTAGTGATAGATGGTGTGCGTATGAACAATATTATCTATCGCTCAGGGCATTTGCAGAATAGTATAACTGCCGATCAAAATTCTTTGAGCAGGGTAGAGGTAATGTATGGTCCATCATCTACTATTTATGGTAGCGATGCATTGGGTGGCATTGTGCATTTAATTACTAAATCTCCAGTATTGTCTAGCGATAAAAATTTTATTACTACCGGTACAGGGTTTGTAAGATATAGCAGTGTGAACGATGAAAAAACAATACATATCGATGCGAGTATTGGTGGTAAAAAAATTGCTTGGTTGCAATCGTATAATTTTAGTGATTTTGGAGATATGAAAATGGGTACTAAATATTCAAGCGCTTATCCAAATTTTGGTAGAAGGAGCACTTATATAGATAATGTGAACGGAATAGATTCTGTAAGAGTGAATAATGACGATAGAATACAAAAATTTTCTGGGTATAAGCAATGGGATATTATTCAAAAAGTTTTGTTTAAGCAAAATGACCATATTAGTCATTCATTAAATTTTCAATTGTCTAATACGAATAATGTTCCTAGATACGATCGCTTGCAAGATCTAAAAAATTTTGGAGGAACAATTGGTAATACATTACGTTATGCACAGTGGTTTTATGGACCGCAGAAAAGAGTGATGGGTGCATACGAACTAAATGCAGTAAACACAGGCTTCTTTAATGAAATAAAAGTAAATATAAATTATCAAGAGATAGAAGAAAGCAGACAAACACGAGAGTATAGAAGGTATGATAGATTTGATAGTAGGGTAGAAAAAGTAAAAATATTTGGAGCTACAGTAAGCGGTAGAAAATTAATAGGAAATGATAATGAGCTGGCTGTAGGAATTGATTTTCAAACCAACGATTTAAAATCAACTGCTACTAGAAAAAATTTAATTACTGGGATAGAAACAAAACTAGATACACGATACCCTGATGGAAAAAACACAATGAACAACATTGGCGTATTTGTCCAACATATTTATAAATTTAAAAATAAGAAAATAGTTTTAAATGATGGCTTGCGTTTACAATCTACCAGTTTACAAAGTAATGTGGAGGATAATTCTTTTTTTAAGTTACCCGATACCACGGTAAAACAACAAACTACTGCGCTTACTGGCAATGTGGGAATTGTATATTCACCTACTAATAATACTACGATACGAACAGCTATTTCATCTGCCTTTAGAGCGCCTAATGTAGATGACTTGGCTAAAATATTTGAATCAAGCACAGCAAGTGCTGCAATAAGACAAGTAGTAGTTCCAAATGCTAATATTAAACCTGAATACACTTATAATATTGACTTATCTATTTCTCAAAAAATAGCTGATAAGGTTACAGTAGAAATTACTGGTTTTTATACTTTGTTTAGAAACGCCATTATAAAAGCGCCATTCACTTTAAATGGGCAAGATTCTATTTTGTATAATGGAGTAAAAAGTCAAGTACTAGCTAGTCAAAATGTAAATAAAGCAAATCTTGCAGGAGTTAGTATAGGGCTAGAAACTAAACTTATAAAGGGTTTAAGTTTTTACAGCACACTTAATTACTCCTATGGTAGATTTAAAACAGATGATGCAAAAAAATCTACGATTTATGAAAAACAACCCGATGGCACATATTCATTGGTTTCAAAAAATGTTAGCAGTAAACCTCTGGACCATATACCGCCTGTAATTGGTAAAACAAGTTTGGCTTACGAATACAAAAAATTTACTACAGAAATTAACATGTTGTATCATGGATGGAAGCACCTCGATCAATTTAATGCAGATGGAGAAGACAATGCACCATATGCTACAGCAGATGGTTTCCCATCTTGGACTACACTAAATTGGAAAGGTAGTATGCACTTGCAAAAGCACGTGCAATTACAATTAGCAGTAGATAATATTTTCGATAAAAATTATAGATATTTCGCCTCTGGTTTTTCTGCAGGCGGAAGAAATTATTTAGTAGCACTAAGGGCAAATTGGTAAGAAGTTATTTAATTTTCTTTTGTTGGTGTGTGTGTTACCCACCAATAAACAATTGTTATAATTTTCTAAATTTTTTTATAGCATTTTATTTTTCTATCATTGGTACAATTATTGGTTTGCAACTGCAAACCTTATAATATGAAGAAAATTTTTGTGCTTACAACCGTCATGATTTTAATTATTTATGTAAATGTTTCAGCGCAGCGTACCGCTACTAAACGTAGCAGCAGTAGTGCCACAAGCAGCGATTATACAACAGCCCTCGGTATTAAATTCTTAGATGGCGCAGGCATTACCCTTAAACATTTTGTAAACGATAAAGCAGCCATAGAAGCTGTAGGTTATTTTTGGAATAGAGGCGCAAGAATTACAGGATTATACGAATTGCATTTTGATATTGCGGGTGCTGATGGGTTGAAATGGTACATCGGTCCTGGTGCGCATATAGGTTTTTACAATAATAAATACGGTGATAAATTTGGCAACAGAAGTTTTGGTGGCATTGATGGGGTATTAGGGTTGGATTACAAAGTGAAATCTGCGCCACTAAATTTTTCACTGGATTGGCAACCATCTTTTGAGTTCGGAGAAAATAGGGGCTTTATTGGAAGCTGGGGTGGTTTTGCCATACGATTTACTTTTTAATAGTGGGTTGCAATTGCATCACCCATCCCTCATTTAATCTGTTTTTTATTTTAGACGAAAGTACACTGTTTCGTAAACCCGAAGTAAGTGTTTGCGTAGCCGCTGCTGATACAAAACTTAACACTGGCGATAAATTAGCATTGCTTACAAGTGCAGCAGCTGTACCCGTAATACCAATACCTGCAACTGCATAAATAATTTCGCTTGCAGGCCTAAAGTTGTTGTATTTTCTAAAACCGGTAATATCTTTTATAAAAATAGTTTGTGATGGTTGTGCTCTTTGCAATATTTTTTTACGTGGAGCAAGTGTTACTGTACTGTCATTTAAAGCCGATACCCTGCCTTCTATTTCTTGCTGTTGTTGCATATAGCCACTATAGCTAAATCGTACCAAGTCTTTTAATTTTACGATCATTGTTCTGCTACTATCTGTTTTAGAAAATGTGATTTGCTGTGCTTGTGTAAATAAGCCTATAGAAAATATAAGTATTAGCAGGAAAGATTTCATAAAAAAATTAAGGGGTAGGTTAATAGTTTTAAAGGTACGAAATACAGTTATTAAATATTGACATAGGGTACATTTAAAATTGTCGCTCGTTATAATAGAGGTGACACCTTTTTTAATACAGCTTTTATACTAGAAAGTCCAAAATAAAGGTGTCACCTCTTGCGACAATTTTTAATGCACCCTTGTCATAGCCATTTCATCTTAATGTATCCATTGCAAACAAACAGGTTTAGGTACCCGTATCTTTTTACCAGTGTCACTCAACAAACCTGTTTTTTTATTTATCTTAAAAATAACTATTTCGTCTGAATTTTGATTTGCTACCAATAAAAAGTTGCCAGATGGATCAAAATTAAAATTACGAGGCGTTTTACCCAATGTAGATTGATGCCCAACAATTGTTAATTTACCACTATTTGCGTTAATAGAAAAAATGCTGATGGTATTTGATTCTCCACGATTACTACAATACAAAAACCTACCATCAGGCGATACATGTATATCTGCACTGCCTAGTGAGCCAGTAAAATTTGTTGGCATTGCACTAATGCGTTGAATAAATTTTAAAGTTCTTTTTTTTAATTCGTAAAAAACTACAGTGCCAGTAAGTTCTTCCATTAAATATGCATACTTATTATTAGTATGAAAAGTAAAATGCCTTGGTCCACTACCTAGTTCTGATGCTGCATGGGATGAAAAATTTAATTGCCCTTTTCTTTTATCAAAAGCATAAATCATAACTTTATCTATACCTAAATCGGGTACAAATAAAAATGTATTGTCAGGCGAAAGTACCGTTGCATGTACGTGCGGTTCACTTTGTCTTTGTGTATTTATACTGCTGCCCTGGTGTGTAATTATCTGGCTTGAGGCTTTTATGAAACCATTTTTATTTGTAGAAAACAAACCCAATGACCCACTACTATAGTTTCCTACAAAAACCCATTTGCCTGTTTTATCAATGGTAACGTAGCATGGGTTTTTACCGCCAGATGGTTGTGCATTTATTTTAGAAAGCGTTCCATGTAGTTTATTAAAAGAAAATGAAGTAATTGTTCCTCCAATTGGTTTTATTGTACTGTCCACATTTTCTCCAACAGCATAAATAAATTTTTTATTTGGAGAAACAGTTAAGAAAGATGGGTTGCTCGTCTTAGCAACACTCACAAAACTATTATCTGCAGTGGTGGTATCAAATTTATACACATATATACCTTTGCTTGTAGTAGAGGTATAAGTACCAATGAGCAAGTAATTGTTTTGAGCAAAAACAATGGCAGAGGAAAATAATGCGCTGAAAAGAATTAGTGATTTCATATTTATTTTAAATGTGTAGGCAATATAACTTTTTATTCCCATTGCTTTTTTTATTAAAAAATAAATCTTACTTTACTTCATCAACCATCTAAAAAAACGATTATGAAAAAAGTATTTGCACTACTCATGCTTACGAGCTTCATTATTTCTTGTAAAAAAGATTTACAAGAACAACAAGTAGATGAAGTAAAAGCGGATCCAATTAAATCAATTGCTGAAATAAACAATTTTATTAAAAGTAAATTAGAAACTACCCGAAAATTTGAATGGTCAACCGCATCGGATGAAATTATATGGAGTGCTTTGCAACACAGCGATAAAATAGCAGCTGTAGGTTATAAGCCAAGTGATGAAATTAATGTTGATTCAAGATTACATACTATAAACATCAATGATGCGGCTTGGGTAGCTGCCAAAGAAAATATTTTGCAAATTATTTTAGACGAAGAAGTAAAAGCAAATAAGGATTTACAAAAAAGTAATATGCAAGTATGGCCTGAAGCATTTTTGCCCGTGGTAGATGTTGAAATAAGAAGTATAGCAACCATAAAAAAATTGCGTGCATCTAATTTGTTGCGCTATGTAGAGCCGATGGGCTACGAGCCATCAGCTATGGAGCAGCAAGGGCTTGGTAGTAGAGTATTGAGCAGTAGTGGCTGTGGAGGAAATGTTGCAGACAACACATTAGTAAATAATGTTCACTACACAGTGGCTACGCCAAATACAAAAGTATCTTGGAACTACACATCCCATGGCATACAAAATGCTTGGACAAAAAGCACTGGTAGCGGCATAAAAATTTTTATTATAGATAGTGGTTGTGAGTTTGATCAAGAAAATTTAGGAAGCGCATTTAACCAAGGTGCATCAAGCGGAAGAACAGTCGAAAAAATTGTTACACTACCTCGCTCTAGCATTTTTGGAATTCCTTATGGTGCATACGAAACAGCAGATGATGGTTGTGGGCATGGTACATCTATGGCAGGCGCTTGTGCAGCACCAAGAGGTACGGATGGCAATGCATGTGGTGTGGCATACAATTGCAATTTGGTTACCTG
>JANOZW010000014.1:0-7136 GCA_031429575.1 Ferruginibacter sp. | reverse complement strand
CATACACTAAGCAATAAATTTACTTTAGCATACAACCTTGGTGCAGAGTGGGATGGTGAAACGCCAGAACCTACCTTTATATACACCCTCACAAGTGGCATGAGCATTACAGGAAAGTTGGGCGCCTATATTGAACTCTATGGTTTTGCTCCACAAAATCAATCTGCAGACCATAGGGCAGATGGAGGATTTACGTATTTAATTACAAACGATGTAATGATAGATATTTCGGGAGGATTTGGTATTACAAAACAATCTCCTGATAATTATTTTGCATTGGGATTTTCATATCGGTTTAATACAAAAAAGGGGAAGTAATAATTTAATTGTGCATAATATATTGTCTAAGAAAAGCAATAACTGTATGTTACACTAATCATCGTTCTAATAATATCATAAAACAAAAAGAATATAAATCTATTGGATATTACCCAAAGATTATACTCTTTTTTAAATAAGAAATTTCGATTTTATTGTTTTACAACTTCCTTTGCAAATCTTTGCCCAGTTTTTTTATTGGTAATAATAAAAATATAAGTAGCGCTATTTAGTTCTTTTATATCAATCATTATTGTAGAAGAACCGATAGCTTGCTTTACTAACCTACCCGAGCAATCATAAATTAATATTTCATGTATATTATTCCCCTTTGTTTTTATAGTCACATTATCACTTGCAGGGTTAGGGTAAATTAATACAGGCTCTATGCTAGATTGAGTTGTAGCTGTATTCGTAATATTGGTTGGCAATGCAAGAACTGTAGGGCTAGCTACCGCAAAATGCAACATAGAACCTACAGTGGCTTTTATAACCTGAAATGTATAAGTAGGGTCCATATTTGCCAATACATCTTGTGAATTATGATTTTGACTTGACTTATGCCCACTTTCATACAATCCAATTACAACCTCACCATTAGTTTGAAAAGGTATATAATCACTAGCATCTACTGGATCTATAACTCCAGTCAAGTCTGAGTAAAAATCCACATAGCTTATCATTTGGTTATTAAATGTATTAGATGCAGCGTTATTTGTACTTGGAGTATTAATTTCATCTCTTTCACAAAGTACAGTATTAGGTGCAATTGTACTTCTATTTCCTATGCCATCAATATTTAAAAGCAAACGTATATCCATTTTAGGTACTGTAGCATTCACTACATTATTTTTATAAGCTGTACTACCAATCAGACCATTTTCTTCTCCACTAAAATGTATAAATTTTATGGAGTATTCAGTAGGTATATCTTTAATTAACCTAGCAACTTCCAACAAAGCAGCAGTGCCGCTTCCATTATCATCAGCACCTGGGCTGTCATTAGCAGCGGTAGTACCATCAAATGTATCATAATGAGCACAAATAATTACAAACGTATTAGGGTAAACAGTTCCTGTTTTGGTAATGATTAAGTTTTTGTTTGTAAAAGCTCCATTAGTAAAAGATTGCTCCGTAGTTTGAGCTGCTGTATAACCAAAAGCGGTATATTTAGCTTTTAAATAATTTAAAGTATTTACAAGAGGACCGGTGACAGCAGAGTTTCTTCCTTTCACACCAAGTGATTGAAAGTCAGTTATAATTTGTGTTACATTGGTTTGAGAAACCATATTTGCTATGTTTGCATACGTCGGGTTTGCTGTTTGTGCAATGCCTTGGTTACAAGCAAATAAAAGAATTAATGGTAATTTTTTCATCATGGATTTAATTTTCAAATAAATATATTTTTCAATACACTATTTATTATGTTTTGGTAACAAGGATATCCTAAAAAGATTAACATGGTTACATTGCCATAACGAGTAATATGAGGTTTTAGTATGCATTGATAGCGAATTATTAAAAGTATATTTTATGATATAGTAATATACAATTCCGATTTCTTATTGTGAACTATTTTCAATCTTTAGTACGAACAGTTTTTTTATTATAAACAAAATAATTATCTGAATTTTTGAACACGTATTTTTGACTTATGAAAATGAAACGTATCTACTTTCTTATTGTAATAGCCGCAATGATAATTATTTATTCTTGCTCACCAACCAATGCTTTTAAAAAAGATAAAACAGCTTTTGATGCCTCCTCAGTTATTACAAAATACAAAGCCATTGGCGATTTAAACGATTCGTATTTCACCATTAGAGAAAATAATTTTTTTGAATTTTACATGCAGCTATTTGATAGTGTAAAAAACACAGCTTACCCTGGTAAGTATACAAAAAGTGGTGATACACTATTTTTAAATTTTTACAATAAGGGTGCAGAAGTATTTTTAGGCAGCAAAGCGCTTATCAATAATAGTAAAAAAGAAATTATTTTTTTTGATAAGCTTTTAGGCGTAAAAAGAAAATTAATTTTTAATTAAAATTATGCAATACTGTTTTTAGAATTGAAAATAAAATATAAATTTGAATTATGACAACATTAGCCATTAGAGAAAAATTATCTAACTACATGCAAGTGGCAGAAGATAAAAAAGTAAAAGCCATCTACGAAATTTTAAAAGACGAAGTAGAAAGATATGAGCGTTTAACAATAAAGAAATTTAATAAAGAATTAAAAAAAGCAGAAAAAGATTTTAATAAAGGTAAATTTATTTCTAAAAAAAAGATGGAAAAAATTGCATCAAAATGGTAACATAAATTGTTTAAAAACGCTAAGCATCATCCCTCTGTGTTCTATTAGCCATATACACACCAAATAAAATTACAAGCAAGCACACAAACTGTTTCCACCAAGCATAAAATATTACGCTCATCATTTCTCCAAAAGGTAAACTACCAGCAAAAATAATATCCTTGTGTGTATCTAATATAGCCCACATAATAGCCACAGCAGGTATGGCATAAGTAACCATAGATGCAAAAACCATTCCTGCCCTTTTCATTAACACATAAAAAAAGATAGAGGCAAATGCAGTGCCTAACACACCTAACAAAAACGTATAACCTGTAGCAATAAGCATAGGCTTACTAAAAATATCTTGACTAAAATAACCTGTAAAACACAACACAATAAATGCAGGAATAGCACTTAGCGATAATGCAATGGCTGCTATATGCAATGATGGAATACCTTTTAAATATTTACCAACCATATTTACATTTAAACCATACAGCATGGTGGCTATTACTACCAATAAAGTATATAGAGCATTGCTACCTGCATGGCTACTAAGTGGCTGAGCAAAAAACAACAATACACTTCCTGCAAAAGAAATACAAATGCCTAAAATTTTATTACCAGCCACACGATTGTTAAAGAAAAGTGCACCCATTAATATTACAAATACAGGTGTAAGTGCGTTTAACGAACCAGCAAGTGAGCTATCAATTTTTGTTTCTGCCAAGCAAAATAAATAGGCTGGTAATAGGCTTCCTTGCACGCCTGATAAGAAAATGACCAAAACTTTACTTTTAGGTACTGACTTTATATGTCTTATAGCTACAGGCAATAACACAATGCCTGAAAATATAATACGTAAAGATGCTACCTGATAAGCATTTAAGCTAACCAATCCCTTCATCATTAATATAAAACTACTACCCCAAATAAGCGAAAGAACGATAAAAATGAACCAATTTGTTAACCTATTATTACCCACATCTTAATATTTTGTGCAAAGGTGAGGGATAAAAAATTACGGAGAATCAATTTTTTAACAAAAATTTCTTTAATTTGTCTTGATAATCAAATTAAAAAACCCTCTAAAACTTAAAATTATGAGTTTAATTAAAGAATTTAAAGCATTCCTTTTTAAAGGAAACGTTGTTGATTTAGCAGTAGCTGTTATTATTGGAGCTGCATTCGGAGCAATTGTTTCTTCATTAGTAGATGACATTATTACTCCATTATTACTTTCTCCTGCACTTAAAGCAGCTGGTGCTGAGGATATTAGTAAACTTACATGGGGAGCTGTAAAGTATGGTAACTTTTTAGCATCCATTATTAAATTTATTGTAATTGGTGCCGTTTTATTTGGAGTAGTAAAAGCTGCTGCAAAAGCCATGAAGCCTGCAGATGAAGCTCCGGCTGGTCCATCATCTACAGATGTATTACTTACAGAAATACGTGATGCGTTAAAAAAATAAGAATAATATTTAGATAAAAATGCAGCAAATTAAAAATTTGCTGCATTTTTTTTGCTTTTAAGGTAACTTTGCAAGCCAAAAAATAGTCTTAAGGAAAACAACAACAACATTTTAATCTAAAAACACTACACATGAAAACAAAAATTTTTCTATTAGCGGCTACCCTATTTGCAGTTAATACAATGAATGCACAAACATCTGGCGAAGCAAAAAAAGCGGCAGACGCTGCAGCAGGGAAGCTAACTACCAACAAAGTGGATATGAAAGAAGGTTGGACAAAAGGAGGTACACTCAACTTATCTGCCAACCAAGCCGGTATAAATAACGAGTGGAATGAAGCAAATGGAGGTGAATTATCTTTTATTGGAATTAAAGGAATTGTTGACTATAATTTTGATAGAAAAAAAGGCAAAACAAATTGGTTAAATTCTTTTAGAGGTAGGTATGGTGTAGCAAAAACAACTTCTACCGGCGATGCTTTTTTAAAAAATGATGATTACTTAAACTTTAACTCTATCTACGGTAAAGAATTTCGTAAAAATTGGAGCTATGCGGGTTATTTCGGTTTAGAATCTCAATTTGAAAATGCTTTTTTAACGCCCGGCTACATAAAATTTGGCCCAGGTATATTGTATAAACCAAATGCACATTTTTCAGTTTTAATGTCGCCATTAATGGCTGAGGTGACTACAAAATTAAAAAGTAGCTTAAAAAATGTGAAAGCATTTGGAGTGGATTCTGGTAAAGTAGTATCATTTGGTATTGGTGCATTTGTGCAAGCTAATGTAAACTACGACCTTGCTAAAGGCATAAATTATAAGTCAACTACTACCTTGTATTCAAACTATCTTAAAAACCCAGGGAATATTGTTTTTGATATGAACAACTTATTTACGTTTACGGTAAACAAATACATTGGTGCTACTCTTTTATTAAATGCTCGTTATAATGATGTTGAAGCATCTGGTATGCAAATACAACATGCATTAGGGCTTGGTTTGAACTATAAATTATAACTAGATTTCCTAAAAACCCTATAAATTAATACATTTGCATCCCGTCATCATAAATGGCGGGATTCTTTTTATAAAAACATTTTTACAGTGGCTACCAACGAATCATACCAAATAAAGCTAGACGAATTTGAAGGCCCTTTTGACCTGTTGCTTTTTTTTATAGAAAGAGACGAATTGGATATTTATAATATTCCCATTACAAAAATTACCAACGAATTTTTAGATCATATTCATGCAAGTGAAAAATTGAATATAGAACTTGGGAGTGAATTTATTTTATTCATAAGTACCCTCATGCGCATAAAGGCAAAAATGCTTTTGCCACGCAAAGAAATAGATGCACAAGGCAATGAAATAGATCCTCGCCAAGAGTTGATAGACAAAATTCTTGAATACAAAAAGTTTAAAGAAGCATCTGCACAAATGGCCGAAATGGAAGCCGTGCGTATGCTCATGATAAAACGTGGCAACTTGCAGCGTGAGCTTTCTATTATTGGTGAAGAAGCTGGTGAAGGAACAGAAATACAAACCGTTACTTTATTTAAATTGATGAAGGCTTTTGAAAAAGTAGCGCTTCGTTTGCGTGAGCGAAACTTTAAGCCCGTACACACTGTTGTGCAATACAACTATACTATGGAAGGTGTGCGAGAACATATGCTTACCATTAGCAGAGAGCAAAAAACATTGGCCTTCGAAAAAATATTTGATAACTGCGAAAGCCGCATACATGCCATATTTATCTTCTTAAATATGCTAGAGCTGGTGCAGCAAAAATTCTTACACATTCTTATTGGTGAAGGCAGAAACAATTTTATTATTGAATACAATGAAGACAGAGAAGAAGACCAAAGTACAGTATTAACGGCGGATGATTTTAGTCACCTGAATTGATACATGGTAAAATTGTTTTATTGTTAAACTGTGTTTGCCCTATAATTGTCAGAGCACTATATATTAAATTCGACTTTGAGTCAGTTTATTGGTAGCTGACCCACCAATAAACTCAGAGCCAAATTGAAATATTACAAACTCTCATAAATAACCGCCGCACCTTGCCCCACACCCACACACATTGTAGCAAGGCCATATTTACTTTTACGTTTTTTCATTTCATGTAGGAGTGTAGTGCTTATGCGTACACCACTGCACCCAAGCGGATGCCCAAGCGCAATAGCACCGCCATTTACATTTACTTTTTCCGCATCTAATTTTAATTCGTTTATGCATGCCACACTCTGCGATGCAAATGCTTCGTTGAGTTCTATCAAATCAATGTCAGTAATTTTTAGCCCTGCACGCAACAATGCTTTTTGTGTAGCAGGCACAGGCCCAATACCCATTACAGCAGGGTCAACACCAGCCACAGCCATGCTTATTATTTTTGCAATAGGTTGTAGATTGTATTTTTTTACGGCAGCTTCACTGGCCAATAACATTGCCGCCGCACCATCATTTATACCACTGCTATTGCCAGCAGTTACGGTACCATCTTTTGTGAACGCAGGTTTTAATGCTGCTATTTTTTCTATGGGCGAAAGTCTAGGATGTTCATCTTTTTCAAAAATATTTTCCTCTTTTCCTTGCATCACTTTTAGGCCAACAATTTCTTCTGCAAATTTATTTGCTTTAGCAGCGGCATCATATTTTGCTTGGCTATTGGCTGCAAATGCATCTTGCGCTTCTCTACTAATATTAAATTGCTTCGCCACATTTTCTGCAGTTTCTCCCATCGTGTATGGATGATGCAATTCGCTTAATTTATTATTAATAAAACGCCAGCCCATGGTGGTATCAAATATTTGTGCGTTTCTATCAAATGCACTTGTACTTTTTGGCATTACAAAAGGCGCACGGCTCATGCTTTCTACACCACATGCTATCATAAATTGGGCATCGCCACATGCAATGGTACGAGCACTATCCATAATGGCTTGCAAGCCACTTGCGCACAATCTATTTACCGTATTGCCTGCAACAGTTGTTGGCAAGCCTGCAAGCAAAGCCGCCATACGAGCCACATTGCGGTTAT
>JANOZW010000013.1:0-6661 GCA_031429575.1 Ferruginibacter sp. | reverse complement strand
TTGTTGAATTGTTGAATTGTTGAATTGTTGAATTGTTGAATTGTTGAATTGTTGAATTGTTGAATTGTTGAATTGTTGAATTGTTGAATTGTTGAATTGTTGAATTGTTGAATTGTTGAATTGTTGAATTGTTGAAGAATTTAGGGCTTACAAATATAAAACGATTTACGATTTAAAAGCAATGGTAAATAATAAATAATAAATGGTAAATAATAAATGGTAAATAATAATGGTAAATAATCAACCATCTAAAAACCACTACTTGCACTCGGTGCAACTTCCATACCAATAAAATCTTTTGCCAAATATTTATAATGCCCTGTTATGGCTATCATGGCTGCGTTATCTGTGCAATATTGAAATGCTGGAATATAAGTTTGCCATCCTAATGTGTCACCTGTTTCTTTTAAAGCACTTCGTAAACCGCTGTTTGCACTTACACCACCTGCTATGCACACTTGTGTAATGCCTGTTTGTTCTACAGCCTTTTTTAGTTTGTTTAATAAAAAACTGATAATCCTTTCTTGTACAGATGCGCAAATATTTGCTAAATTTTCATCAATAAATTTTTGCCTTTCTTCCAGCGTAGCTGTTAATTCTACTTTATATACATTGGCAGTACCAGCATTATTTAAGAAATAAAGGATAGATGTTTTTAACCCTGAGAAACTAAAATTTAATCCTTCAATTTTGGGTTCTGGGAATTTGTAAACGGCACTTCCTTCTTTGGCATATTTATCTATTAATGGACCACCAGGGTAGGGTAGCCCCAATAATTTTGCGGTTTTATCAAATGCTTCACCGGCTGCATCATCTATGGTTTCGCCAATTACTTTCATTTGTGTGGGCGCTGTACAAAGCACTATTTGTGTATGCCCGCCACTTACCGTTAAGCATAAAAAAGGAAAACTAGGCGCAGGATTTTGCAATAAATTTGCCAATACATGTGCTTGCATATGATGTACTGCTATCAATGGTTTGTCTAAAGCCAATGCCAATGATTTTGCAAATTGTGACCCCACTAGTAATGCTCCAATAAGGCCTGGTGCTTGGGTAAAAGCAATAGCATCTATTTCAGAAAGTGTACATCCACTTTCTTTTAATGCAGCATCAACTACTGGTACAATTTTTTCCATGTGTGCACGGCTTGCTAGCTCAGGTACTACGCCGCCATATTGCTCATGTATTTTTTGTGTAGCTATAATATTGCTTAAGATTTTTCCATCTTTGCATACCGCTGCGGCTGTTTCATCGCAAGATGATTCAATGGCTAGTATGGTTGTTGGTTGTTTAATTGTTGTTGGTTGTTTAATTGTTGTTTGTTGTTTGTTGTTTGTTGTTTGTTGTTTGTTGTTTGTTGTTTGTTGTTTGTTGAACTCACAAAAATAAAACAACTTTATCATAAATGGAATTGTTTGCCAACTGCAAATTGCCAACTGCCTTTTGCCATCTGCTCACGGCTTCTTTATCGCATTACTTGCAGAATCTAAACGAGCAATTTTCTCCTTGCTTCTAAAAATATCCCAAAAACGATCTACATTTTTTCTATAGCCCAATTGTAATGCAGTTCTATTTCGTTGTCCGGTAGTAGCATCAATACTGGTTCTATTAAAAGCAGATAATCTTATTGTACCGTCTTTGTTTATTAGCCATTCAATAGATAGATCTGGAGTAATCAAACTTTTTGAAAGTATGGATACTGGATTATTATAATCCAAATTTCCTCCTACCAATAGCCTAAAGTCTTTGCCCAATCTAAATTGTATGCTTGAGCGTATGTTGGCTTGCAATTGATTTGCTTGTTGTGCATTCAGTGATGGGTTTACGTCCACCACAAAAGATACCACACCTTTTGTAGCTTTTTCTAATGCCTTGTTTAAAAGACTCGTAAGCCAAGAACTCACAATACCACCAAGTGTACCGCCTATAGCTCCAGATGCTAGAGAGGTAACATTTCCAAACCCTTGTGTATTACTTATGAACTGGTTTAATAATAATAAACTAGCTACCTGTTTGTTCATTTCATTTTCGTCTGTTTTAAAATCCGCTAGTCTTTTTAAGAGGTAAAAATCTTTATTATATTGGCTATTTTCTGGCAATAAAAATTCAAAATTAATAATCGGCTTTTTAAGGCTGCCTATTAAATGAGAAGACAGTCTAATATCTTCTTGTTTTCTACTATTGTCTAAAGAAGAAAAGCTGGAAAGGTCTACATTTTTCACAGTGTATTCTGCCTTCATATCAATATTGGCAAGTAACGGATCTCCATTCCAAGTTATGGTTCCTCCATCTGTAAGTGTAAATGGTTTTCTCAGTAGTGTTTGAAAATCAAAAGTATATTCTCCCTTTGTAAGAATATATGTACCAAACATGGTAAGAGGTTTATTTGTACCCACGTTTATGGTTAAATCACCATTACCTTCTGCCTTTATTACATCTCCTGTAGATTCATCCAATATTACATCTATTTTACAAGATGGATTAGCTATGAGGTGTAAATTGATATCAAGATTGGCTGCACCTTTAGATGATGATTCCTTATCCATCACCGAACCAAATTGTATAAAATCTATATAATCTATTACATTGCTTTCTTTGCTATCGCCTGTTGGTAAATAAACGTGGCTGCTATCCGTTTTACTTGGCTCACCATCTATGTTCATTTTCATATTGGCTATATCACCATCAAGGCTCATGGTGGCTCTACCAATTACTTTACCATAAAATTGTTGATTGTCTTTTTTGGTAGTATTTAACAACAACATTTTTTGTGTAGAAAAACGAAGGTTGTCAAATGAAAAATCATTGAAAAATTTATGATATATTTTTCCGCTTACTGTTCCTTTATTGCCAAGCGTATCTGTAATTTGAAGTGTGCCTACATCTATTACATCTTTGCCAAAATTTATTTGTTGGTTATCAAAATTATAACGCACTTGCGTATAACCTACTTTTAAGCTACCATTGCTTATCATTGGGGAGCCAATAATTGACAGGGCATTGTTTTTTTGAACCAATTCTATATCACCTTTTGCAATACCATCTACATCTGTAAATATGGTTTTTAAATATGGTTTTAATATATTTAGTTTTAACCTTTCTGCTTTTATGGTTGTTTGTAGTGCATTGCCTGTTGTATCTTTTGTGTTGTAGGTTCCGTTGATAGAATATTTATAATCTTTTTCATCAGAATCTAACTTGTAAGTTATAATGCCCGATGAAGTATTATAATCACTCACAATATTTTCAGTGCCTAAAAAATTGCCATCAAGTGAAGTACTATCTGAGCGACCCTCAAAATGAAAACTTGGTTTTTTTAATACATTATTTGCCACCAATTCTCCCGTTACAATTCCTCTTATTTCAGGTTTTTTTGGAAGTAAAAATGCAAAATCTCCAATATCAACATTTTTAAGATTTGCAACTAAATGTGTATCATTATTATCTGGATCAAGCTCTGTTTTTAAAGTGATAGACCGCTCACCACTAAAAAACTTCACTTCATTTGCGCCAATTATATTTTTTGTAAGAATAAGCTCTCCATCCTTATCCAACTGCCATTTTTTATTATTTACAATAAACGAAGAAGGCGAGAAGTGAATTTTTACTCCATCACTCATCGTTTGCACGCTGGCATTTAATTCTGCATTACCAAATATTCTACTTGCACTTGTATTTAATTTTATGAGCGATACATCGTTGCTTGCTGCTATGCGTAATGTTGAATTTGGTAAACTTAATCCATCGCTAAGTGTAATTTCATCTACTGCAATATCATTTATTAAAGAATCTCTATTGCCATTTCCAACAAGTGTAAGGTTATTAAATATTTTTCCGTCATAACTAAATTGAGGTACCGTTGCATTTAAATTCAGATTGTAATCTTGCAAATTAAACTGCCCACTAATAGTTGAATTGTTAAAGCCGCCCAATCTTTTATCTATCAGTTTTACAAAGGCATCTGCATTATTTGTTTTTATATTAAAGGTAAAATCTTGTGTGCTTTTTACAATGTATTTTGGTGCTTTTATATAAGAAGGATAATACTTTGATAGCATTACCTTCACAGCATCTGGCAGTTCCATTATTTTAAAGTTACCAGTAACATTGGCATCTACTTCATTGGTATTTACGGTAAGCGATTTTTGTCCGCCAATCATTTCTGAATTTATATTTAAAAAATCAAATGATAGCTGGTTTTCGCCTTGCAATAGTTGTGCATTCATAACCTTCGCATTACCCAAAAAATTATCAATATTATTGCCTGTAAAATCCAAATCTAAATCACCCTTAAATAAAAAATTATCTTTTACCAATCCAAGGCTTTTTAAATCGGCTTTTTGCACATTTGCTTGTAGTTTAAAACCGGGGGTTTTTTCTAAAAAATTAATAGATCCATCCAGGCTAGATATTTTAAGGTTGGGATCATTTATAGCAAAATGACCAACAAATAATTTGTTTGCAAAATCTCCATCCACATCAATATTTTGGTAAGTATAGTTGCCATATTTTATAGAACTTACCTTACCTCTTATTTTTTCTTTTAGGTCTTTTAATCCAAACCCCGTTCCATCTATATTTACATTTAGTGCTACGGCACCCAGTTCATTGGTGTTTATAAACGAACCCAAATTAAAACCGGTGCTAGAAATATTGCCAGAATATTTTGGCGGTTTTCCATCTGGTGTTTTCATGTTTACATCTGCAGTAATGTTTCCAAGTGCCGTATTAAATTTTCCAAATGCTACAAAGTCTTTTATAAATCCTGTAAAATTTCCTGTAAAAGAAACGGCTCCTAGTTTAGCTATAGCAGGGCTTTTAATTTCTTTTAATGTAGGCACAATTGAAATCATGTCGGCATAGTTTGTACGCAGCTCTTTCGATTGAAAATCGATAAACGTAGTATTGATATCTGGCAGACCTCGTAGTGCAATATTTCCTTCGAGGTATGTATTACCTGTGCGTATCTTCATATCTTTTGCACTAAAATTATCCAATATGCCTTTTGCATTTCCTTCTAAATATACAATGCGTTTCAATGATTTTAATGCTGGTGCAAAAATGGCTAAGTCATCACTGTGCAAAACACTTTCTTTAAAATGGCCTTCTAATGTAACGTTATGTATAAACCTACTAAAATCTGTATTAAAACTTTCGTATCGCATGGAGTAGTAATCTCTCAATCTACTTTTGTTGGTCATTAAATCCAGACTATCAAATTCCATTATTTCTGGTGTAAATTTAATATTGCTAGATAGTTTTTTTATTTCCAATCCGCTTTTTTCTTTACCTGTCAATATACCATTCACGGTAATAGTATCATGCAAGAAAAGAAGGTTTTTTAAAGTAGCATTTATACTGGAGAAAAATAAATGTTGTCCATCAAAACGATCTGTGTAGGGTGCCGCATCTGTTTGTTTGTCATTTTTAAATGCACCATCTTTTACATTAAGTTTATCTAGCTTTATTTCCCAGCTATCGGTATTCCATTTATAATCGCTAAGCGCAGTCGCTTTTTTAGGCTTTGGGGTATTGTCTTCGGGTCTTTTACCAGCATAATCATTTTGTGCAAAAAAAGGCTTTTCTACATAAATTTCTTTTATATGAATTTTTTTGTTTTTTACATTTATCAAATCCGTTGTTACATCTAGCTGAGCAAGGTTTACGGTCATGTCTTGCCCTATCCATTCATCTATTTTGCTAAAACGAATTTTATTAAAATGCAATTCTTTTAAATCAATATCAAGCGGAGCACCTTTATCTTTCTTCGTTTTTTTTGGAGATGAAAAGTAATCGGCTATAAATTGATAATTCCAAACAGAATCACTTCGGTGAAGCTTTATTACTGCATCATCCAATACCACATTTTCAATAGATATTTTATCTTTAAAAAAGAACCAATCATTTATATTTCCTTTAATGCTGACAGCATATAAAATGGTATCTTTTTTTAAATCCTCTACCAGTACTTCTTCAATAGAAACCTTGTTAAAAAATTGTACATCTAATTTTTTAACCGAAACCTTTGCATGTAGCTTTTTAGATAAATCGACAGCTACTTTTTTTGTGATATATGTTTGTACACTCGATAAATGCAATAAGCCATATAAAATGAAAATAAACAGTAAAGGTGTAAAGAAAAGCAGCTTTTGATTCCATTTTTTAAATGTTAGTGACCAAAGAACTGCCCAACCTATAAGCAAACCATAAAAAATCCATTTATTATAACTGTAAACATAATAACCCATGGCAATGAGGACCACCCAAAAAAGTAGTACGAGCAAAATCCAACCTAATATTTTTAAAAATGTGCGCAGTGGTAAAATTTAGTGGTAAAAATAAACAATCGGCAGCTATAAGCAATTTCCTTACCAGAAATTTATGATATTATATAAGAATGGGTTATAAAGCCAAACAATTGGGTGTATTTAAAAATGCTGTAAGGGTTGTCAACCTTTTATCAGTAAGATGAAGCCTAGAAGTACGATTGCGAAGGTTGACAACCCTCTCTCAAAACTCCGACTATTCGTTTATTGGTTGGTGTCCCCACCATAACTGTTCGGAAGAGATTTTAAATGTTATGAACGTGTGTTGATAAGATTAGTTAGTTGATTTTTAAAAGTATTAAGTTCTTTGATAATAAAAACAAGTATGGATTTTG
>JANOZW010000012.1:0-15500 GCA_031429575.1 Ferruginibacter sp. | reverse complement strand
TACACAAAACATTAGAGGAAGTAAGTGAGTTTATTAGCAAAGAGACTAAAGCATTTACTAAAAAAGCTGTAATAAAAACTTGTCAATTTGAATATATTGTTTCAGATTTAAATTGGACAGCTTAATAATTATACTTGGTATTAGAGGTGACACCTTTTAAAAAGGTGTCACCTCTATTTGAAGCCTACTGCAAAATATGGGATAAAATAATATTGAAACTTGGTACCACTAGATAGTTTAAACAAAAAATCCCAAACTCATTACAGCTTGGGATTTTTTGATAATTAAAACTAAAATTATTTTTAAAATATATACCTCAATCCAAACTGCATTTGCCACCTAGAAATTAAATCAGGACTAGCCGTAAATGTACTTTTTGTTGATGGATCAAAATTGAATATTGGTTGAGCCCCAGGTGATGCAACAGATACAGATAATGGCTGATAAAAACCTGTATTGGTAGCTACTTTTCTCACGCCCCAGTTGCTGTTAAGTAAGTTTCCTAGATTTTGAATATCTATACTAAATTGTATTGTATTATTCTTTTTGCCATTTTTAAAATTGAAATCTTGCAATATTCTCATATCTACTTGGCTAAACCATGGAGTAGAACCTGCATATTTTTCTGTGTATTCTCCACGTCGTTGGCTCAAATATTTATCTGTAGCTAAGTAGTTTTTGAAAGTAGCCCTTTGCACAGCCGGTGATTGGGTAACTCCAAATACATCTAAATAATTTGAGAACTGCATGGCATCTACTTCTTTGTCTGTAGGCACATACAATAAATCATTCAATCTGCTTCCATCATTGTTTATGTCACCTGCATATACATATGCAAAACGATCACCACTTACCCAATTAGCAAAGAAAGAAATAGTAGTTGCATATTTCTTCTGAGCACCATACTCAAACTTTTTTATACCTGCTAATACAAAACGATGCTTGTTGCCATATAATGATGTAGAGTTTTTAGCCTCGTTTGCATTATTCAATATTGGATTTCTTTCAAACGCATCACTAGATATTTCCGCAGAAATAGAACTTGCGTCTTTTGCTATAAGATAATTGTATGATCCTTGCATGTACCAACCATTTTTAAATGTTTGCTGTGCTTGTAAACTCCAATTAAATTGATAGCCTGTATTTTTCGCATTTGTAAAAATAAAAGCATTAATTGTACCTTTATCACCAGGTTTATAGATACTTCTGTTGTCTCTTGTTCCAGAATTTAAAACTCCTGTAGGTTTACCTAATCCGTAGTTACGAACCATCATAGCTCTTCTATCTTTTGAATAAGCAATATCCATAGAAATAACAGTACCAGTTTTTAATTTATAATCTAAACCAAAATTAGTTCTCCAAATTTGTGGCCATTGAAAATTTTTGTCGGTTGCATTATAAAAAGAGCTATAAGGATTAGCTTGTTGATTACCTAACCATACAAAAGGGAAACGACCTGTAAATAAACCTGTTCCTCCTCTAAGAACGGCTGTTTTGTTGCCGTTAATATCCCAGTTAAAGCCAAGGCGTGGAGATAACAAAGGTTTTTTGGTTGGGAATCTTGTATTATCTAAATCTTTTCCTGCACCATTTGTTACAAGATTTCCGTCAGCATCGTACAATACTTCAGCATTTGTATTTGGAAATGTGGGAGAACCTTCATTAAAAGTGCCTGTAAAAATACCTGTAGTTTGATCAATATTAGGATCTTTAAAACTAGCTTTAGTATAAGAAGGAGCATCAACTCTTAATCCATAAGTTAAACGAAAGTTTTTTGACATTCTCCACTCATCTTGTAAATAAGCAGATAATTGAGAAACTGTTAGATTATAAGTCGTCCATAAATTTAGGTTAGCTCTGTATCTAGCTTGATTAACATCAACGCTTAAGGGATAAGCTCCAAAAACATATGGTCCATCAACTGGCACATTACTTTTAAAAATACTAATATCAGACGCTGAAAAAATATTTAAACCATAAGCAGTTAAGTTAAAAGAATTTAAAAATTTATACGACTCATAAGAAGCACCTGCAGTAATGGTATGATTAGGTAGTATAAAAGTAAAATTGTTTGTAGCTTGAAAAGCATCTTGATTTAAAATATTATTCACAGAAAAAGGTTCATGCCCAGCAATTATATAAGGAACGAAATTTTTTGTAATACTTATTGCAGGGAAAGGGGCAGATAGTGGATCTCTGTTGTCTCTAAACTGAGTATATACTATTCTTAACTTGTTAGAATACTTACTTCCGAAATTAGATTTTAATTCGGCGCCAAAAGAGTTTAACTTATTGTTTATTCTGTAACCAGAGTTTCTAAATTGTAGCGTGGTAAAATCAGGACCTCTTCTTCCTAGAGCAATTGGATGCGCAGGTTTTTCTTTTGAAGCGTCAAGACCATTATATGTAAAAGAAAGACTATTTTTCTCGTTAATATTCCAATCCAATTTTGCCAACCATTTACTACTTTTTTGCTTGTAGTTAAAGCCTTGGTATTCGCCTGTTTCGTAGCCAAATTTATTTTTAAGAATGGTACGCACATCTATTAAATCTTGCTCTAGTACACGAGAGGCATTGTTTTTATCTGAGTTGGCTGCTGTTTGCCCTACAAAAGCAGTTGGTGCATCTTGTCTTTGCTCTGTTTCAAAATTTATAAAATAAAACAATTTATTTTTTTTAATAGCACCACCCAATGCAAAACCAACTTGGTATTGGTCAAGCTTTGGCACAGCTACTTTTGCTCCATTTATTTTTTTACCTGTAAGGCCTTCGTTTCTGTAAAAACCATATACGGTTCCACCAAATGTATTGCTACCACTTTTTGTAACGGTGTTTACACCTGCGCCTGTAAAGCCCGCCTGTGTTACATCATAAGGTGCAATGTTTACCTGTATTTGGTCTATGGCATCAAGTGATACTGGTTGAGAACTTGTTTGTCCACCTGGTGTTGGAGCATCCAATCCAAAAGGATTATTAAATACAGCACCATCTAAAGAGTAGTTATTGTACTGACCATTTCTTCCGGCAAATGAAGTACCATTTACGGTGCTAGATGCAGAAGGTGTAAGCCTTGTAAAGTCATCTGCACTTCTGCTAATGGTAGGCATTTGGCGTATTTGGCGAGAACTTATATTAGTAGAAGCACCAGTACGTTGTCCATCAAATAATTTAGATTTAGATGCCACTGTTACCGTCTCTAAATTACCATCACCAGCCTGTAGCTTAAAATCTACTGCTGTATTTTGCCCTAATTCAAGGATAATATTATCTTCAGTTTTAGAAAGAAAACCAGTATACGTAACTACAATTACATATGGGCCACCAACTTTTAAGTTTGGCACTACGTAAGAACCATTGCTTTGAGATATGGTAGATTTATTTATACCTGCATTGGCATAAGAAATTTTAATGGTAGCTCCTGAAAGTGGCTTTCCATCTGCATTTGTAACGCTACCACTAAGTGTTGCTGTAGTTACTTGGGCGTTTGTAGATAGGTACATTATGCTTACAAAAAAAGCAATAAACACCTTAGTAAGGTTGAGTTTGTTCATAAAATTGTTATTAGTTTAATAGTTTGATAACAAAATTATAACAATCAATTAACGTACCAATGTTAAGTTTTTATGAATTTATAAATATTGACTTTTTTTATTTATGAATAAAATGATATAAATATTTAAAAATGCTATCACTCCTTATTAAGTTTATCAATATCAATTTTTCCTTGAGCCTCCAGCATACGCATACTTTTTGCATCTTGCAAAAATTCTGAAGCAAAAATAAATTCGTTTAGTTGTTTGTTATCAGAAAAAATAATGTCTTTACTATTGCCTGTCCATTCTTTTTTGCCTTGCACCATGTACAAAATATTATCGCCAATTTCCATCACACTATTCATATCGTGTGTGTTTACAATGGTGGTAATATTATATTCTATGGTAAGTTCTCGTATTAATTTATCAATTACCATGGCTGTTACAGGATCTAAACCTGAGTTAGGTTCATCGCAAAAAAGATATTTAGGATTAAGCACTACTGCTCTGGCAATACCCACTCTTTTTTTCATACCTCCACTTATTTCAGAAGGAAATTTTTTATTTGCACCTACTAAATTTACTCTTTCCAATACCTCGTTTACCCTTTGCAATTTTTTTGCATGATTATCATGCGTAAACATATTTAGTGGAAACATTACATTTTCTTCTACCGTCATACTATCAAACAATGCAGAGCCTTGAAAGAGCATGCCAATTTGTTGGCGAAGGAGCATACGATCCTCTTGTGTCATATCGGTAAAGTTTTTTCCATCATAAATAATTTCCCCTTCATCTGGCTCAAATAAACCCACCAAACATTTTTGTAAAACGGTTTTACCACTTCCACTGGTTCCAATAATAAGATTGGTTTTTCCAGTTTCCATTATATGGCTCACACCATCTAGTACTACCTTATCTCCAAAACTTTTTTTAATGTTTTTAAATTCTATCATGAAAAATTATATAAGTAAAAATTAAAGAAGCAATGCTGCTAGCATGTAGTCAGATAACAAAATCATTATACAACTTACCACCACAGCTTTTGTACTCGACCTACCAATTTCTAACGCTCCGCCTTGTACATGATAACCATAGTATGCAGGTATCGAACTAATGATAAACGCAAACGTATATCCTTTTATCAACGCAAACCATACATTGAAGGCTTTAAACTCTTGCAACAATCCTCTATCAAAAGTATCATACGATAAAATGCCAGATGCATTGCCGGCAAACCTACCGCCCCATATACCTAGCACCATAGATATTACAACTAGCAAAGGAATCATTAATAAAGCTGCTGCTATTTTTGGCATTACCAAATATGTTTTTGTATTAATACCCATAATTTCTAGCGCATCTATTTGCTCGCTCACTCGCATATTGCCAAGCTCACTCGCTATCTTACTACCTACCACACCTGCAAGTACGATACATACAAGTGTGGGCGAAAATTCTAAGATAACCGTATCTCTTACAATTTGTGCAATGGTAGAACTTGGAATAAGCGGGCTAACCAACTGATAGGCCGTTTGCACAGCACTTACCGCACCCATAAAAACAGATACAATAGATACAATGCCGATTGAGCCAATGCCAATGTCAGAGCATTGCAGCATAAACTCTTTCCAATATACTTTGGCATTTTCTGGTTTTGCAATCATACCTTTTAGCATGAGCACATATTTACCAAAGTGTGTAAGAAAATTCATTTATTTTATTTTATTCGTTTTTTAAGTAACTACTGACCACAGACTACTGACCACTCACTACTGACTACTAACCACTCCCCAATCACTACTTCAGTCCTTTTTCAAAATTTTCTATCTCTCCAATTATTTTTTTAAAATTTTCAACTGCTACAGCATTTTCTTCGCCTTGCAAATCTGCATTTATTAAAATTACCCTTCCTATTTTAGTATCAGGCTCAAAAGAAATAAATGCTGAAACACCAATATCACTGCCCGTATGCATAATCTTTCCTTTTTTATTATATGCCCAAAAAATGGCTCTATTTGGTTCTTTAGCATCCATGTTTAATGGCATATCAACATCTGAAAATTGTTTTTTAAACAATGTTTCAAATGATTCTTTCTGTAACAAAGTTGACTTATTAGCATAACCTTTTATCATTGCCATTACATATTTTGATAAATCTGCAACAGATGTTTTTAAACTACCATCAGGATAGGTTGTGCTAGAATATGTTTTAACACTTCTATCAGCATTTACAAGTGCTTTAAAAATTTGCTCATCCAGTTTGTTTATTTCATACAGTGTAGCATATTTATTACTCTTTGTTTCATTATAAAACCAATGTGTGTCATTCATTTTTAATGGCTCAAAAATATATTTGGCAGTATAATCAGCAAAAGACATATTAGCTTTTATTTCTACAAGGTAAGCTGCTAGCGCTGCAGCAATGTTAGAATAGTTATATACTTTATTTGGCTCTGCATTATAAAAATTTTCTTTGCTATAATACTTACCAGTGTTTACATAATATTCTTTTAGAAAATCATTTAAATCCATAGAAGGTTTTTTACCTTCATTGTATGCTGCCATGTAAGTATCTTCTTTATCTATTAAACCAGATGTATGTGTTACAAGATGTTTAACTTTTATAACCGCATTGGGATAATATGGATTGATAATTTTAAAAGGGAGAATATCATTAATAGGTGTTTCAAACGTAAAATACCCTTGCTCTATGGCTTTCATAATAGCGAACCCAATAAAGGTTTTGCTTATAGAACCGATGGGTTGAATGGTTTCAATGGAATATGGAATTTTATTTTTTGTATTTGCAAAACCATATCCGTTTGAAAAAACAATAGAATCATTTTTAATAATGGCAATGCCAAAACCAGGCCAATTAGATTTTGCTTGAATGGAAGTTAAATTTTTATGAAGGGTTACATTTGCAGGCTGAGCAACACACGAAATCGTAATAAATGTAAAAACAATAAGTAAAAAATAAATACACTTCATAAAATATATTTTTATCCAATTTACCTGTAGAGAATAATTCTAATTGTGTATTCCCTACTACCCACTCACCACTTCCCACTCTCCTCCCCTCCACTACCCCACCGCCTTCCGCTTACTCTTCCACCACCGGTGTTTTTTTATTTCATCTTGCGTAGCTGGCAATGTAGCTTCTTTGTTTTTACTTTTTGCTTGCGCATCTACTACGGCTATCACCACCATATTAAAAATACTACGAATGCTGCTTCCTAATTGTAGTACATGAACTGGTTTGTTTAACCCCAACAATATCGGCCCAATACTATCTGCTCCGCCTACTTCTTGTAATAAATTATACGCAATATTTCCTGCCGCAAGGTTTGGAAAAATAAGTGTATTCACATCTCCATTTACTAATTCTGAGAAAGGATAATTTTCTTTTAAAATATCTTTATTAAAAGCTAAAATTCCTTGCATCTCTCCATCGCAAATTAAATTTGGTTCTTTAGCTTTTACAATATCATGTGCTTTTTGCACCAATTTAGCCTCTGGCGAATTGCTACTTCCAAAATTAGAATACGATAGCATAGCAATTTTTGGCACCAAATTAAATTGTCTTACTTCTTTTGCCACCATCAATGTTATTTCTGCTAATTCTTCTGCGGTTGGATTAAAATTTACCGTAGTATCTGCTAAAAACAATGGTCCTCTTTTGGTGAATAATAAATACATACCAGCTATTTTTTTCACACTAGGATCTGTACCTATTATTTGTAAAGCAGGGCGAATGGTATCTGGATAATTTCTGCTTAATCCACTAATCATACAATCTGCCACACCTGTTTCCACCATCATACAACCAAAATGGTTTCTATCTTTCATGGCTTTGTAAGCCTCATAATGGTTAAAACCTTTGCGTTGTCTTTTTTCAAAAAATATATCTCCAAAAGATTTACGCATTTCTTCCGTATCATCATCTTGTGGGTTTATGATTGGCATGCCTTCTAAATCTACCGCATTATCTTCTGCAATTTGTCTTATTCTTTTTTCATTACCTAACAATATTGGGAAACCAATTTTTTCTTCCAACACCAATTGCGCTGCTTTTAATACTTTAGAATTTTCTGCATCTGCAAACACAACACGTTTGGGATTTTGCCTTGCTTTGTTTCCAATGGCTCTACTCAATTGATTGTCTAAACCAAGCCTACTGTTCATTTCTATTTCGTATGCATCCCAATCTGTAATAATTTTTCTAGCCACACCACTCTCTATGGCAGCTCTTGCAACTGCCGGCGCTACTGCCGCAAGTAAGCGAGGGTCTAATGGTTTTGGAATAATATATTCATCGCCAAAAGAAAGTGCTTTTTCATTGTAAGCACGGTTTACAATATCAGGTACTGGTGTTTTTGCCAATTCTGCCAATGCCTTTACTGCCGCTAGTTTCATGGCTTCATTAATACTAGTTGCTCTTACGTCTAACGCACCTCTAAAAATGTATGGAAAGCCCAATACATTGTTCACCATATTTGGTGTATCGCTTCTACCAGTTGCCATTATCAAATCTTTTCTACAAGCTTTGGCAACATCGTACATAATTTCAGGCACTGGATTAGCCATGGCAAAAACGATTGGATTCTTTGCCATCGATTTTACCATATCTGTTGTAACCACGTCGCCCACACTCAATCCTAAAAACACATCGGCATCTTTCATAGCTTTTGCTAAATCCCAAGTGCTATATTTTTTATCTCTTGTAAATGGTTGTTGCAATTCTGGTATATCCGTTCTGCCATTGTGTAGTATGCCTTCTTTATCAAATACAATAAAATTTTCGGGCCTTGCACCAAGCGAAATATACAAACGCATACATGCCGTAGCTGCAGCACCAGCGCCATTTACAACAAAATGTACTTTTTCTATTTTTTTCTTTTGTAGTTCTAATGCATTTAATAAAGCTGCAGAAGATATAATGGCCGTACCATGTTGGTCGTCATGCATCACCGGAATTTTGCAATGCTTTTTTAATTCTTGCTCTATATAAAAACATTCTGGTGCTTTTATATCTTCTAAATTTATACCACCAAAAGTTGGTTCTAATGATTTTACAATTTCTACAAATTTTACAGGATCTGTTTCGTTTATTTCAATATCAAACACATCTATATCTGCAAAAATTTTAAACAAAACTGCTTTACCTTCCATCACTGGTTTGCTAGCTTCGGGCCCAATATTACCAAGCCCAAGCACTGCTGTACCATTTGTTATTACACCTACCAAATTTCCTTTAGCTGTATATTTAAAAACATCATCTGGGTTTTCAGCAATTTCTTTGCAAGGTTCTGCTACTCCGGGTGAGTAAGCAAGCGATAAATCTCGCTGGGTTTTTGCCTCTTTTGTAGGTATCACTTCTATTTTGCCCGGTCTGCCTTTAGAGTGATATTCAAGTGCTAGTTGTTTTCGAAGTTCTTTTGCCATAAAATGTTTCATTCAAATCTAATCTACATCAATTACTGTTGAATTTCATCCTATAATTAAAAACAAATTGAACACAATTCTCTATTGTTTTTACAATAAAAAATCGTACAATTTGTACATTAACTAAGCTGATTGTAAGATTAGTGAAACGCAATTTACACAATAAAAAATAAGCGGGATAAAGGTTATAATATTCCTTTTATATTTTTGACCTAAAAGACCATGTAATAATGAAACTTGCTACGGTATCTCCATCCTTATCATGGCCAGTAGAATAAGCATTTATTGTGGTACTCTTTCCATACTGGATGGCATTGTTGATGGCCGTTTCTATACGCTCACCATCTTCGCATACAAAAGTAATTCTGCCTTTGGCTTTTTTTGTGAAAGTGGCTTCTAATCTAGTTACAAGCATGCTTACTTGAGGTGTTTTTTTGTAGCAATGCCCCAAAGCTAATATACCTGTACTCATTTCCGCAGCCATGGCTAAGCAAGCAAAATAGGTACTTTTAAAAGGGTTTTTTGAAAACCATTTGTAAGGAACGGTTACAAAGCATTTGTTTTCATCTATATGCTTTAGTCTTACCCCACTAAAATAGGCACTTGGCAATTTGGTAAATAGAAAAAAGAATATGTAAAAAGGGTTTTGCACCTTGTACATAAATTTATCGAACATAGTAAGGTCTCTTTTGAGCGCCATAGGATATTATTAGATTGGACATTTAAAACGAAATTTTTAAAAAATTATTATATATGAAAGATATTCAGAAAATTATTAATTACTCAAAACACAAAATAAGTTAAACAACCATTTAACAATTAAACTATTAAACAATTTACTTATCCCCCCGAATTTGAGGTTTTAACACCCTCGGGCTCCACATTTCTAAGAAATTTTGTACTTTTTGTTGATTATAGCCTTTACCCCCGTTTTCTAAATATTCACTGTTTTGCGTATGTATTCTTTCTCCTTTAGCATTTAATATTATAAATACCGGGTAGCCAAACCGCTGTGGATAGCCCAATTTGGCAAACGTGGTCTTGTTTTCATTTTCCTTACTATAGTTTAAATGATACCATACAAACGAAGCTTTCATTACAGAATCTATCTTTGGATCTTCTTTTGCATAACGGGCAAATTCTATACACCAACTACACCGGTTTCCGCCGCCTTGTATCAACACAAATTTATTTTCTTTTTTTGCTTTTACAATAGCTGCTGCTATATCTTTTTGTGCGTCAGCAGAAGGATTATACAATTTTGCTTCTTGTGCAGTAGAAGCCAAAGTTGCCATATATAAAAACAATACCAATATTAATCGTTGCATCTCTTTCTTTTTAGTAAGGCACTAAAGATACAACGCAAAAACGCTAAATACATTCACATTATTTAAAATGAAAGAAATTACTCCCATTAAGTTTGGTATTTTTGCGCTGTGCAAATATTTAATACAGAAAGTCGCATTATTGTTACATGCAGTAATCGCTTATCCATTTACTTGGAGCAAGAAATAAAAAAACTTGGATACACAGCAGTAAGAATTTTTAAAACTGGGGTAGAAATTGTGGGTACTATGCAAGATTGTATAAAACTCAATCTTAATTTGCGTTGCGCAAGCCAAGTACTTTTTTCCTTAAAAGAATTTAGAGCCGTAAATGCAGATGATGTTTATAAAATTGCATTGGATGTGGAGTGGGAAAACATTATTCCAGCTGAAGGATATTTTTCCATCAGTAGCAATGTAAGTAATGAAACCATTACCAATAATTTATTTGCAAATGTAAAATTAAAAGATGCCATTGCTGATAGGTTTAGAGAAAAAACAGGCGCAAGACCTGACTCTGGATCTACATTAAATGGTGTGGTAATACATTTATATTGGAAAGAAGAAGCGGCAGAAATATTTATTGATACATCTGGTGAAACACTATCTAAACATGGTTACAGAAAAATACCTGGCAAAGCTCCTATGCTAGAATCATTGGCTGCTGGTGTAATTTATGCTACCAATTGGAACAGAGAAACGCCTTTCATTAACCCCATGTGTGGCTCTGGCACCATTGCCATAGAAGCTGCGCTCATGGCTACCAACAGAGTACCTGGCTTGTACCGCAGCAATTATTCTTTTATGCACTTACAAGGATACGACAGGGTTATGTACGAAAAAGAATTTGAAGCCATAGAAGCACAAGTAGAAGAAAATCCATCTTTAAAAATTATTGTATCAGATATTAGTGAAGATGCCATAAATGTATCTAAAATAAATGCGGGCATGGCAGGTGTAGAAGATATGCTTACGTACGAAGTATGCGATTTTCAACAAACTACTTTGCCAGAAGAAAACGGAAGCATTATTATTTTTAACCCCGAGTATGGAGATAGGCTTGGCGAAGAAATAGAACTAGAAGAAACCTATGCACTCATGGGCGATTACATGAAGAAAAAATGCAAAGGTTATACAGGATATATTTTTACAGGCAATTTAGAATTGGCAAAAAAAATTGGCCTTAAACCAAAACGAAGAATAGAATTTTTTACAAGTAAGATAGATTGTAGGCTGCTGGAGTATGAGCTGTATGCGGGTACGAGGGATGTGAAGAAGATGGTTGATTCCTAAACTGCTAAATTGTTTTATTGATAAATTGTTGTTTTTGCAAATGGTATTGCTAGCTTTAAAATTTACTTGTGTTTTGTTTTTTAACATTTGAAACACGCCTGTGGAGTGTTCAATCAGGAATTCGCCTCAAGCGAATTCCTACAATCTAGTTTCTCCACTTTTAAGAACCTTTTTCTTTCCTCTATTTTTCTTTTCCCAATCCAACATTTCTTGAGTTTTAGGTACTACTTTTTTCTTTACAGTTCCAGCAGAAGTAACCTCATCTTGCTTCGCAGGTTTTGGCACTACCAAATTATTCCTATCCCACTCTTCTGTTTTGTACAATCTACCTGTAAAAGATTCATAAAATTTCCATATACCTTGTTTAACACTGTATGGCTCTGCTTTTACAATTTTATAATCAATAATTTCCCCACTACCAGTACCATAAATAGCAATCGTATCATAAGGTGCATCGGGGTTAAAGCCTTTCCAACTTTCTTCTCTTACCAATTCGCCAAAGGGCGTATAATATTGTTGCTTACCATCTTTACCACCATGCAAGTACGTTTCAAAACCAATAGGATCACCCTTTAAAGTATAATGTCTCCACACACCTTCTTTTTTATCGTCTTTAAAAACACCTTCATCTTCAAATCCATCTTCGCCACGCAATGGTTCTACACGCATTACCCATCTGCCCTGCTTCCATCCTTTTTTATCTACTTTATTAAGTGTATCCCCATTGGGGCTAAGTATAAAAGATTTTAATTGAGCAGTTGCTTGTTGTAAAAAAAACAAACAAATACATATCATTATCAAAAAAAACTTTCTCATAACTACTTTATTTATGCATCAAAAATACAAAAAACCTTTTGTGAAAAATGTTAATTTAAAGCCTAGAAAAGTAATTTGAAATACAATCTTCATAATCCATTCACAAATCAGCTAAGCATTTCTTACTATTTTTGCTAACATCAAGGATATAAATCAATACAACAATCTAACAACTTGCCTGCCGGAAGGCAGGTACAACTATTAAACAATGTACAAATGAAAGATTTTAAAAAATACTACATACTAAACGCCACACCCGAAGAAGTATATGCAGCACTTACACAACCACCTACCATACAGTTGTGGAGTGGCAGCCCTGCCACAATGAGTACAGAACCCAACACAGAATTTTCTTTGTGGGAAGGCAGTATTGAAGGATTAAACTTAGAATTTGAAAAAGATAAAAAAATTGTCCAACAATGGTACTTTGGTGAGCAAGAAGAACCCTCTATTGTTACGTTTAAATTATTTCCGGATAAAAATAAAACTTCATTGGAGTTGAGACATACCAATATTCCGGATGAAGATTATAATGATATTGTTGCAGGCTGGAACGATGTGTATTTGGGGAGTTTGATGGAGTTTTACGAGGAATAGAAAAAAATATTCTACCTCACCACCAACGATAATAATTTCTCCTCGCCCAAATAGCATTCTAATAAATCTTCCACCATGCACTCTCCCACCCCTGCGGGTGTACCTGTGTAAATAAGGTCGCCAATGTTTAAAGAAAAATAGTTAGATATATGGGTAATGATGCTATTGAAATTAAAAATCATATCGTGAGAATTGCCATTTTGAACAATCTCCTTATTTTTTTTCAAAGAAAAATTAATATTGGCTTTCCCGTTTTTTTTATCAAATGGCAATAATTTTCCTAATGCTGCTGAGTTATCAAATGCTTTTGCTTTTTCCCAAGGCAATCCTTTTTTCTTCAATTCATCTTGTATATCTCTTGCTGTAAAATCTATCCCAACCGTTATGGCATCATAATAATCTGAGGCATGCCTTTCTTCTACATATTTGCCATTCTTACATACACGCAGCACTAGCTCACATTCATAATGTAATTCATTTGTAAATTCAGGATAGTAAAATGGGGTTGTGCCTTGCAATAAGGCATTTTTTGGCTTCATGAAAATAACAGGTTCAGTAGGCACTTCGTTGCCGAGTTCCTTTGCGTGATCTACATAATTTCTACCTATACAAATTATTTTCATTATTTACAGATTAGTAAGTTTACCCTCATTTGAAACGAAAATACTTCAAAAGACTGAAAAAAAACACCGTATAAATACCTATTTTTAAAATTAATACGTTTTTTGGTTAAATAAACTCATGGTTCTATCTAAACCAATAGTTGCAAAATTTTCGATAATTTCTATACAACCAGTTATTTTAGCTTTTACAGTGGGTATTTCTTCTGGTCTCCATTTGCTAAGCACAAAATCTGCCTGCATGCCTTTGGGAAATTGATCACCAATACCAAAGCGCAATTTTGAGTAAGCATCTGTTCCCAAAACTGCTTGTATATCTTTTAAACCATTGTGCCCTGCATGTGTGCCTGCACCACGAAGCCTAATTTTTTCTAACGGGAGTGCTAAATCATCTACTACTGTAAGTGTATTTTCCAGCAATATTTTTTCTTTATCTATCCAGTATTTAAACGCTTTGCCGCTAAGGTTCATATATGTTGTAGGGCATACGCACACAAATATTTTTCCTTTCCATTTTGCTTCGGCCACATAAGCCAAGCGCCCCTCTTTAAACACGCCGCCATGCTTCAATGCAAAAGCACCTACCACATCAAACCCAATATTGTGGCGAGTATTAGCGTATTCATTTCCTGGATTTCCGAGGCCTACTATTAAAAATTTCATTTTAGCATTTAGTATTGAGTACTTAGTATTGAGATCAGTCTCTAATAAAAGTAACTCTCTACAAGATTTTATTTTTATTTACTTTCTAAAATTTTAATTAAAAAAGAAACTCGAAATACAAAAGAGCCAGTCTAAATACTCAATACTAAGTACTCAATATTCCTATTGCCCCATCTCATTCAAATACTCCTGCAAATCTGCATCTGTCTTTATTAATACATCCCTTACCTTACTACCTTGGTTTGGCCCTACAATACCCGCTGCTTCTAGCTGATCCATCAATCGACCTGCACGGTTATAGCCCAATTTCATTTTGCGTTGCAGTAAAGATGTACTTCCACTTTGGCTCATCACAATTAAACGTGCTGCATCTTCAAATAAGGCATCTTTATTGTTTACATCAAAATCTTTTCCTTCCATTTCTTTTTCATCCACATATTCTGGCAATAAAAATGCATCGGGGTATCCACGTTGGCTTCCAATAAAATCAACAATTTTATCTACCTCAGGTGTATCCACAAACGCACATTGCAAACGAACCACTTCGCCATTATAACTTACCAGCATATCTCCCTTACCAATTAATTGCTCTGCGCCACCTGTATCTAAAATGGTACGGCTATCTATTTTACTACTTACTTTAAATGCAATTCGTGCTGGAAAGTTTGCCTTAATGGTACCTGTAATAATATTTACAGATGGGCGTTGTGTAGCAATGATTAAATGTATGCCAATAGCCCTCGCAAGCTGTGCTAAACGTGCAATCGGCATTTCTACTTCTTTACCTGCTGTCATTATCAAATCTGCAAACTCATCAACCACGAGTACAATAAAAGGTAAAAACTGATGCCCTTTTTCTGGGTTCAATTTTCTGGAAACAAACTTTTCGTTGTACTCCCTTATATTTCTACAACCTGCTTCTTTTAGCAAATCGTAGCGGTTATCCATTTCTATACAAAGCGCATTTAATGTATGCACCACTTTTTTTGTATCGGTGATAATGCTTTCTTCTTCGCCAGGTAATTTTGCTAAGAAATGTTTCTCAATTGTTTTGTAAATACTAAGCTCCACTTTTTTAGGATCTACCAAAACAAATTTTAATTGAGATGGATGCTTTTTGTATAACAACGAAACGAGTATTGCATTTAGTCCTACAGATTTACCTTGCCCTGTAGCACCTGCCATAAGCAAATGTGGCATGCTAG
>JANOZW010000011.1:0-6721 GCA_031429575.1 Ferruginibacter sp. | reverse complement strand
GCATCTTGCCCAACTATTACATACGTATCATAAGGCAAATTATGAAAAATAGCGGAATCTGCAGTAGGAGTTCTTACTACAGTTCCATTTAGTTTGATAACAGAATATAGTTCAGGCCCTTTACCATATTGACTCCAATCTTTGCCTAGATTAAGCAAACCATTGGGATTTGCAGCACTTGCACAACCAGTTTGTACAGGTTGCCAAAATATCTTATACGTTGCATCTGCAACAGGGTAAGTATAACAAACAGCAGTGGTATCACCACAAGAGTTGGTAACTTTTATATAGATATTTTGATTAATAGGAATGGTTGTTCTATCACTAGAATTTTGAGCTTTATTAACGGTTTTTATAAACGCACCTCTAGTACATCCTGTTCCTTTTTGATAGATATCCATTCTGTAACCGTATGGCATATCAGCACTACTTAATCCAGATCCATTTATATCAGTTAGGTAGTAATAGAGTCTTATATTTCCACTTCCACAAGGTTGGTCATTGTCCAAATAGGTAGGGTTGAGATATATGGCAGGCACAGTAGGTTGTATAAAAACTGTTTTTGTAATAAAATTACCACAGTTATCTTTTATTCGCACTTGGTATGTGCCACTATCTGTTGGGTTCAAAATATTTGAAGCTCCATAAGTACTTAATGCATCGCTATAATTTGCATTGGTTGTTTTAAGCAAAGAGTAATTATATGGAGAAGTACCACCTGCTGCCGAAACAGTTATAGTACCACCAGCCATATAAGCGCTACAAACATTTGTAATATTTGTATTAGCAGTAAGTTGCGTATAAGTAGTTGTAATAATGGTGTTAACCGTAGCTGATAATGCACCACATACTACCTTAAATGTATAATTACCAGGAGGCAAACTTGTAAAAACATTGGAAGATTGTGGTGATAACCCCACCCCACTTGGTGCCACCAACGCTTGGTAAGTGGCGGTACCCACCCCATTAGCATTAGACCCTATGGTAACAGATGCATTAGATGGACAAGTTGCTACTGTTTGAGATGATATGGTTGCAGTAACAGAAGCGGGGCATTGAGCTTGTGCATTTATTAAAAAAACAACAAATAGCACTACGAAAATGCTCTTTAAAAAGAGAAATGATCTTTTCATTGTATTAGGATTTTAAACAGTTTTGGTGTTTCAACATCATTAACGAGTAAACATTCTATTTATTGTTTGTAGTACAAACAACTACAAATAAATCTATACCTTTTTATTATAAGCATATATACTCCTATTTAAAATCAACATATTAACACAAAAAAGCCGCTACCAAAGTAGCGGCCAAACAATAATTGCTATGAGTCACTTAAGTAAAGGGTCCCCACCCCCTTTAGCAACTTTTTAGCTTTTTGTAACATTTCATAAAAGTTGAAAATTAGTTCATCTAAAATCTCGTCACCCCCCAGCAACTTGTTTTAAGATGAATGACTACTTCCTTAACAATGTATTCGTTTTGGTATATGATCACTTAAAACTGAACTTTCAACTCCTACGTTTCATGATGTAAAGGTGAGGTATGTATTTGCAGAAAACAAGGGTGTTTCTACTGAAATATTTAGGTATTTATACCTGTTTTTTTTTTGAAAAAAAATCCGTATATAATTACTTCGTATTATGAAGAATAATCAATTTTTCTATGTGGAGAATACAATTCTATCTTTTTCTTAAGCTCCGCAGGGCGAAAAGGTTTTAGCATATAATCATTAAACCCACCTTCAGAAATCAGTTTATTCATATCCTCTAAAAGCGTAGCCGTAAATGCAATAATGGGTATTGTTTTATCTGTTTCACGAATAATATTTGCAGCTGTATAGCCATTCATTTCAGGCATTTCTAAATCCATCAAAATTAAATCAAACGTATGGTATTTTAAAAGCTCCAACGCATGAATACCGTTGCTTGCTTCTTTTACCCTAATACCCCACTTCAATAAAAACCCTCTCAAAATAGTCACGTTAATTTCATTGTCTTCTACTATCAAAACCCGTACACCCCTTATATCTATCTGCGCATATGGTATATCTGATGATACAATTGGTTTTTGAATTTGTGTTTGCTTCTTAAAAGTAATATCGAATGAAAAGCAAGAGCCTTTCCCAAATTCGCTTTCAACTTTTAAAGCCCCTCCAAAGAGTTCTACTAATTTTTTACTAATCGTGAGTCCAAGGCCTGTACCACCAAATTTTCTTTTTAAATCATCTGCATGTACTTGAGAAAACCCATCAAAGATTACGCCTTGCTTTTCTTCTTTTATACCAATACCAGTATCTATTACTTTAAATAAAACAGATATACGTTCATTTGTTTCTGCGCTTACCAATGCTTGCAAAACCACTTTGCCTTGTAGTGTAAATTTTAATGCATTGGATAATAAGTTATTCAATACTTGGCTAAGTTTTACTTGATCACTCACCACATGTATGCCTACCAAATCTTCATCGCTTACAAAATCAAAATCTAGTTTACTATTTTTAAACTGATTCTCAAAAGCTTTTACAATTTTCTGCAACACATCTAACAAATTAAATGTTTGCCTATTAAATTCCATTTTACCAGAATCGATTTTGCTAAAATCTAAAATGTCATTTATAATACTGAGCATATGCTCTGAAGAATATAATTGAAGTTTTAATTGTTCTCTAGCATTTTCAGAAATGGTTTCATCTTCTAATATCAAATTACTAGTCCCTATAATTCCATTCAGTGGAGTTCTTAGCTCATGGCTCATGCTAGAGAGGAAGCGTGTTTTCACCTGAGTAGAATTTTCCAAGCTTGCTTTATAGCCACTTAATTCTTTTTCGGGCTCTTTCATTTTTGTAATATCTTTTATAGATAAAATCTGAAATGCTTTTCCTTCTTTTATATAAGTAGTTGTATTTATAAACCCCACAAACTCTTTTTTACTGTGTGTTCTAAAATTTGCCTCTCCTTGCCAATTTTGAGGAATATCATTCATCAAAATATCAAGGTGTTCATTTTCAGAAGTTAAATACCGCATCATTAATTGAGAAATATACAAGCCATTTAATCTTAATTCTATTGGTAGTTCAAATAACAATGCTGCACGCTTATTATAATCGATTATTTCTTTTGTTTCATTATTAAAAACTACATAGGCATCTACATTAGATTGAAACAAAGCCTCTGAATAATTTTTTCTAGCAATTAAATTTTCTTTGTTGATGTATGTTGGCATTAAATACCTAAGAAATAAAGAAGAAACAATTACCGATGCATTTAGCCTAAAAATAAACAATGTATTGAATGCAAAATTTGATGAACTTGCCTTGCTGTATAAAAAACTACAGCTAATAATGGCTAAAAATACCACTATGGTAAAATAAAATAATCGGAAAGTTATTTTACGCCTAAGATCACTGCCATAAATAATATAAACAATAATTACGGGAAGGTAATAAAAATAACATCCTGTAGATATTCCATTATTAAAAACTAAAAATGCTAGCCCTAATAATATCAAAAAACAATTTAAGGGTACGAATTTGTAACTTTTTTTATTTAGGTACATTAAAATAGCCAATGTAACATTTAAGCAAGTAATAATAATAAAGCCCAATGGCTCATAAGGAATGTTTTGACGAATGGCCAATAAAATATCTACAGAGAAAATACTTAGAAACAAAAAAACGCTAATTAATACAGGAAATGCTTCTGATTTTATTTCATTCCGCAATTGCCTGGCAATTTTTTTAAACATTCCTTCTAAGTTTTCAGGGGAGGCAACATCCATTCAATCACAGTTTTAATGGTAATAATGCACAATTAACGATTTTTTTTTCAGTTTGTTGTATTATTTTCGCAATAAGACACGTTATTAATTATAACTAAAATAGATTTGATGGAAAACGAAACTTTTGTTTTTGATGATAGATTAGATACTGAATATTTAGAAAGTATTTATGAAGGTGATAAAGATTATGCCGCCGTTGTTTTTGAACAGTTTATGCTTAGCTATCCTGAGCAGTTAACGTCGATAGAAGAGAGTTTTTCCAAACAAGATATCATTGCTTATAAAGGAAATATACATAAAATAAAAGCCACATTTAGTTTTGTAGGTTTATCAAAACTTACGGCCTTAGCCGATAACATAGAAAAAAACTGTGGCGAAAATTATGATGCTACCTCATTATCAACTTTACACATAGATTTTAAAAATAATCTTAATGAACTTATTCCCATTATAGAATCGGAATTAAAAAGATTACAAGCATAAAAAATAATTGTAATTTAATTTTACACACTTTAACATTTTAGAAAATGTAAATGGAATGGTTTTTGAAAAATAGAAATAGGCAAATTCTACTTTAAACCATTTATTGCATGAAACATTATATCCTCCTCTGTATGGCGGTATTACCGCTTGCCGTTTTTTCTCAAAATTTTCACGCTGATGTATTCGCCGGAGTTGCTACCTATCAAGGAGACTTGCAAGGAAAGCGTATAACATTTGACCAATCGCACCCTGCAGTAGGGGTTGGTATTTCTTATGATATTACCAATAAATTAATTGCTCGTACGGGTTTTACATATGGCACAATAGCTGGTAATGATACAAAAAATACAACGGCCAAAGGTATTGAGTTTAGAAATCTTCATTTTAAATCTGCGGTAAGTGAATTACACCTTGGGCTGGAATACAATCTTTTTAGGCTGGAAGGAAAAAGTATTACACCATATTTCTTTGCAGCTATAGCAGGCTTTCATTTTAATCCTTACACAAATGATAGTGCTGGTGCTAAAGTTTTTTTAAGACCCCTAAGTACAGAGGGGCAAGGATTAACCTCATATCCTAATCGTAAAAATTATAATCTTACTCAGTTTGCCGTACCATTTGGCGGAGGTATAAAATTACGAATTTCGGATAACCTACAATTAGCAGCAGAAGTAGGTATAAGAAAAACGTTTACCGATTATTTAGATGACGTGAGTAGTACATATGTTGATTATGCAAAACTGCTAGCAGCTAAAGGAACAAAAGCCGTGGAGCTTGCCTATAGAGGCGATGAAGTAGCTGGAGCTCCCCCCTACCCAGCAGATGGTGCACAAAGAGGCAGCGCAAAAACAAAAGATTGGTATTATTTTTCTGGGTTACGATTGAGCGCTCGGTTAAATAATAAAGCAGGTAGAACAGCTAGCGGTAAAAATAAATTAGGTTGCCCAACAAAAGTGTATTAGCAAATTTTTTGAAAACATTTATGGAATAGTTGTTTATTGATTTTACATTGCAGAAAATAAAAGGTAAGTAATACCTATTTTTTTGCAACATTGAAATTAATTAACGTACATGGATGTGACCAATATAAAAAATGGCGATATAGAAATTGTATTTGTAAATACAGATGAAAAGTTTTCATTGCTTTGCCAATCACTACAAAAAAAATCTGAATTTGCTTTTGATACAGAGTTTGATCGCTTTTGGCGTGAGTATGGGTTTAAACTTTTTCTACTTCAAATATTTGATGGAGAAAAATGCTATCTAGTAGACCCACTTGCTTTTAAAAATTTACAACCACTTTGGACAATTTTTGAGGATGTGAGTATTTGCAAAGTAGCTTATGCATGCACGGAGGATATTCAAATTTTAAAAATAAATAATTGCAACCCTGTAAATGTATTTGACCTACAGGTGGCAGCAAAACTATGCAATCATCCAGCCAATTCATTTGGAGATTTAGTAGCTGCTAGTTTTAATATTATCGTAGATAAATCTCTGCAAAGGTCTAACTGGCGCACAAGACCGCTTAATAATGCACAACAAATTTATGCAAGCAATGATGTAATTTTTTTATTGAAATTAAAAAATGATTTACTAACTCAAGCTAAAAAAAACAATGTGCTTGATATGCTGTACGAAGAAAATAAATGCTGTGAAGAAGTACCAGTAACAGAATATGTTGTAAAATTAACCTCCAAACAAAAAGCAACTTTTAGTACTTACAAACAACAGGTTTTATTAAATCTTTTTCATGTAAGAAATGAAGTAGCAGCGGCCTACAATATGCCCCCAGCAAATATTGTAACAGATAGCACGTTGGAAAATATTGTAGAAAATAAAAAAGTATTTATAGGACAACCTTTTAAAAACGGCTTTTGCAGTAGGTTGTTGAATGATGAAACCAATAAAGAAAAATTTTTTACTGCTATTGAATCTATCGATGAAACCATACACATCGCTCAAGAAAAAAAAGAACGCATATCTAATAATAGAAGGCAATTTAGAGAAGATACCAAAGAAATTGTTGACATTAATTGTAAAAAAATAAACGAAACTGTGGCTGAAAAATACGGCAACATTGCTGCAGAGTATATTTTGCGTGGTTTAAAAAAATCAATACTTGTACAGCCATATAATGAAATCAAATTGAGGGATTATCAACATAAAGTAATAGACGAAACTTGCTCACAATTAAATATTATTTTGTAACCAACGTTTAGAAGTGCACTATGCAAGAAGCTGCGAAATATCTTTCTAAAAAGGATACTATTTTTAAATTTATTATTAAAGAATATGGGTTACCCACCATTCCTACAAGGCCGCAAGGTTTTGAAACAATGGTGTTGCTCATTTTGGAGCAGCAAGTTTCAATAGATAGTGCTAAAGCAACTTTCTTAAAGCTAAAAAAGAAAGTAAGGACGATATTACCCAAAAAATTATTTGCGTTAGCAGATGAAGA
>JANOZW010000010.1:0-18104 GCA_031429575.1 Ferruginibacter sp. | reverse complement strand
CACTATTACACAAACGCCAGCCACAGGTGGTTTGTGCAATGCGGCAAATTATATTTATACTTGGGAGCGACAAATTGCCGAAGATATTTGGGATATAATAGGTACAGCAGAAAATTACCCTGCTAATACGCCTATAGTAGGCACTATGAAACTCCGTAGAAAGATATCTTGTAATAATGAGGTATTGTTTACAAATGTGCTAACCATTACAATGGCGTCTTATGTATCGCTCAATACAGAAAACCTACACTATGTGCGTATAAATGACATTGTGGTGGCAGGTGTACATACATGGGCACAGGCAGATGGGTTACCCACAGGTAGCAAGCTACAAACTACTAATTATTTAGATGCTTTTGGCAGACCAATACAGCAAGTGGTAAAACAGGGTAGCTTAAAAGCCACTGCTACTGCTGATGTAAATGATGTAAACAATTACCAAGATTTAGTAAGTATAACAGATTACGATGGGCTTGGTAGAACGGCAAAAGGTTTTTTACCTTATGCCACTGCCACTGCAATAGGTTTTTTTAAAACCAATGCCAACACCGAGCAAGAAACATACAATAACCTATTGTACAATGAGCCTGTGGGTAGCCATTTTACATTTTCAACTACTCAATATGATGGCTCTCCATTAAATAGGGTTACAGCTGTAAAAAGTGCTGGAGCAGCTTACCAAGTAGCTGCTAATAATGGCATAACATCTGATTATGGTTTTAACACAGCTTTAGAAAGTATTCGTATTTGGGAAATTGATTTTTCTAGCGCTAGCATACCTTATACTAATATAAAATACGCAGCAAATACCTTGGTAAAAAATATAACCAAAGATCAAAAAGGAAAATTGATATATGAATACAAAGATTTGTCAGGAAATGTTATATTAAAAAAAGTACAAGAAAAAAAGGAAGGAGATTATGAAGTAAATGGGTATGGAGGGTGGTTATCTACCTACTACGTATATGATGACTTTGGCAGACTAAGATATACGATTACACCAAAGGCAGTGGCAAATATGCTTACAGCTGGCAATTGGGATGTAAGCCCCATGGTAAGTGGATTGTGCTTTTACCAAGAGTACGATAAGCGAGGTAGGGTAATAAAAAAGCATGCTGCGGATGGCGGAGAAGTGTGGATGGTGTATGATAATAGAGATAGACTTGTACTCACACAAGATGAAAACCAGCGAAATAGAATAAACTTACCTTCTGCAAAACCAAACCAATGGTCGTTTGCTTTATATGACGAGCATGATAGAAGTATTGCTACTGGACTCATTGATGATGCCAGTACCCTAGCACAAATGCAAGTTTTTGTAGATGGACTAGCACCTAGTGTGCAAGATGTAACTATGTTTACTGGTACTTGGGAAACAATACAAGCCTATAATCCTGTGGCAGGTAAAGATAACAGCGGCACATATTATTGCCAGAGTTGTACAGGCAGTTACACCAATTCTATAACCTATTACGATACCTACAATGTGGATGCTAAGCCATTTATAAGCGGAGTAGCTTTTGCACCCACCAATACTGCTGTGGAGCCCTTTAAAAAAACAAACAGGGTAAACGGCATGGCTGTAGGAGGAAAAATAAGGGTGCTAGACGATAACTACGATAACCAAGATGAAACAGACGATGCATTTTTATTGAGCACCACTTACTACGATGAAAGAACAAGGGTAATACAAAGCCATAGCGAAAATATAAAGGGCGGCACCGATTATGCCTCTATGCAATACGACTACCCAGGCAAAGTACTTAGTACAAATAGCGTGCATCGTATGCCTGCCAATGATTTTGATAATTTTTCAACCATTACCAAAAATGAATATGATCTTTTACAAAGACCTGTAAAACTATCCAAAGCATATTTTAAAAATAACCCAGATGATTTGAATGTTCATACCTATAAAAAGCTAAGCGAATATAGATACGATGAACTAGGCAGACTAAAAACAAAGAAAATAGGCGCAGACCCTGCTAACCCTATAACCCCAATAGAAACACTTGACTATAGCTACAATATGCAGGGTATGCTTACGGGTGTAAACAAAGACTACGCCCTAGCAGGTGCAGAGGGAGGCGCATTACAATTTGTACCCCAGTTTAGCCGCAGATTTGGCTACTACCTAGGCTATGATAATGCAGATAATAAATTTGCCGCAGCACAATACAATGGTAATATAACAGGCGTAATATGGCGTAGCCAAGGCGATAATAAACCAAGAAAATACAATTATGAATATGATAATGTAGATAGATTTATTGCAGCAAATTTTACCCAAAAAGAAAGCCCAAGTGAAGCCAATACTTTATGGACGGCTGCCAAGGTGGACTTAACAGCCTATGTGGGTGGGTATGACGCCAATGGCAATATACAAAGTATGACACAAAAGGGTATTGTGCCGAGCTTACAAGGAGGAATAAGATTAGACGACTTAGTGTATGAGTATTACCCCAATAGCAGTAAGCTTAAAAATATAAAAGACAATGCTAACACTACATACAGCGGCAAACAAGGCGATTTTAAATATTATGCCTCTAGTAATAGCCAACAATACAATTATGACTTTAATGGTAATTTAAAATACGATAAAAATAAAAGTATTGCTACAACAGATATAGCCAATGCAGAACCTGGTGCTGGTATTATCAGCAATTTTTTAGACCTACCCGAGCGTATAACCATTTGGAAAAAAAGCAGAACAGAATATTTGTACGATGCTGCGGGTAATAAATTATCTAAAAGAGTAGTATCGCTTACTACTCCTGCATTAGACACTAAAACCACTTATTTTATTGGCTCTTTTGTATATGAAACAACTACGCCACCACCAACTGTGGGTGGCCCAGAAACAAACCCTGCATTACAATACATTTTACACGAAGAAGGTAAGCTACGCATTATAGAGCCTGTAGCGGCATGGAGCCCACCGAGTGGCATGGTAAATAGATTGGATATTACAGGCAACATAGAACTAATAAACAGTGGCAATATACACAAATGGGGCGTGTGGGATTATTACTTAAAAGATAACCTAAGCAATACCCGTATGGTGCTTACGGAGGAAAAGCATGTGCAAGAGGTGTTGTGTAGCATGGAGAGCAACCCACCTGTAAGAGAAAATGAAGAAGACGCCACATTTGGTGCAAATGAAATGACAACCACAAGAGATAATAGGCCACAGGCTTGGCCATCTGGTGACCCTAATAATGTGAGGGCAGCAAAATTACTTTACAACACTGCTTCACAAAAAGGTGGAGTAGGACCAAGCGTTATTTTTAAAGTAATGGCGGGGGATAAAATATTTGCCAAAGCAGATTATTTTTACCAACAACCAGCCACAGGTGGTAGCAACAACAATAATATTATAAACAATATTGTAACAGGTATTTTAGGGACTTTTGTAGGAGCAGGTGGCGTAACTAGTAACGTAAAAGATAATATTACCTCTACTTATTTATCTAGTAATGGAGGACCAATAAATACTTTTTTAACAACAGGACAACCACCTGTAACAAATACAGCTACACCGAAAGCATATTTGAATTATATTTTCTTTGATGAACAATTTAATTATGTAGGAGGAATAGATGGAAGTGGAGCTAGGCCAATTAATTCAATTGTAGCAGGTACTAGTATATCAACATCAATAAGTACTAATGGAAACATAACTGTACCAAAAAATGGTTACGTATATGTGTATTTGAGTAATGAAAGCACCAATATATCAGTTTATTTTGATAACTTTAGTGTAAAACATACACGAGGTACTATAATAGAAGATAATGCCTACTACCCCTATGGGCTAAAAATACAAGGCATAAGTGCAAAAGCTGCACTAAAACCACAAGCTAAAGAAGGCTACCAAGGCGATTATACAGAGCATGATGAAGAGAGTGGGTATGATGAATTTGAACTGAGGAGTTATGATGCACAGATTGGTAGGTGGATACAGGTGGACCCTAAGGATGAATTTACTAGTGGATATGTTGGTATGGGAACTAACCCAGTAAATAATATAGATAAAGATGGAGGTGGGATAAGTGTTGGTGAGATTAGCTCAATAGTTGGGGCAATTGGAGGTGCGGTGGCTGCACACTATATTGTTAAAAATAATCCTCAATTAAGTGGAATAGTTAAGGGGTTAATATCATATGGATTACCGTTATTAGGTGCAGGTATAGGTTACTCAATCGGAGAATCTTTAAATAATAGATAGGGTGGCGAAGGTTCTTCTGCAAGAAATTATGATGAAGATGGTGGAGGACCACATAAAAATAATGGTTTTAATCAAAGTGAAAACCTTTGGGATAATTTTAAACAGTTTTATGTTGGGGTTGCTGGATTTACTTCTCATCAAAGAAATTCAAAATATAATAGAAATATTCCCGAACGTGCAGCGACACCTGATATTGATTTGTTAGGTTGGAGGGATAATAATTTACCTGACTGGGATTTTTGGAGAATTGAAAAGCAGAGAAGCGACCCTAATTTTTTCTTATCAGAAGTTGGAAGTTTTTGGAGAGTTATGGCTACTTCAAAATACCCTCTTTGGTTGCAAGATTTTGGGATAGGGTTTTGGCCTACAGAAATTGTCCGAAAAACACCGGTCGCAGCATGGTATTTGTATTGGTTAATTCATAAGCCTAAGAAGAAAGGATTAGCTCCATTTATAAGAAAGTCTAGAAATGAATCAATCGGTAACACAGGCCCTACTGTATTTGTCGTTTTATTCTGGCCATATTATTTTTATTAATTAATGATTCAATCATGAAAAAAAACATTTTATTTTTTTTATTTCTTTTTATGAATATTGTTTCTTTTAGTCAAAGCAAAAACTCAATAAAAGATAGCCTTTTTTTTTCAAAAGGTATTTATTTGGAAAATTTAAGAATACTTATTCCGTGGAAAATTAATTACAGTGAACCAAATAACTATGGCAACCCTACTATTTCGAAAAAACCGAAGCGTTGGTTCTCTATTCAAGTAAAATGGGATTCTGTTAGAATTATAAATAATTTTCTTGTGAATTTATATATTGAAGCACCAAAGGGTTTTCTATCTAAGAAAAAAGAAATGAGGGTATTGGGATTTAAGGCATTACTTGATTCTAGTACTGCTTCAAATATTATTTCATATATTAAAACGTACACTGGTAAAAAAGGGGGGAGGGGAGTAAAAAGAAAAAATAGTTACACGAGATGGGATATAGATGATTGTCGTATAACAATTGGGTATGATAGGTATTGGGGCAATTATTTGTTAATTACCAATAATAAGTCATAATAATCTCAAACATTATCTGCTAATCTCTGTATTGGTTACTTCGTATTTTCGTGAAGCCAATTGCAGCTAACCATTAGTCGCCAAGACTCCGTCTTTAACTCGCTGATTAAGGCTAATTAATTGGCTAAAAGCTTTTTAAATAATAAAAAATTGTAAAGAAAAAATGAAAATATTAAAAATACTAATCCTCTTTTTTATATGTGCAAATCAATTGTACGCCCAAAAGCAAAAGACGTTATCCATTGGAGTTATTTCTGATATTCCAGTGTCAAAAAAATTATACTACAATTATGGAATTGGGGCAGAATTATCATATCTACTGAATACGCCAACTGCAAAGAATTATATTTTTACTTTTTCTGCTTTGCAATATCAATCTGATACATACATTTACGATTTATCAACTATTCCTGCCACTCAAATAAAAAAAACGAAAAGTGATTTTTTTTTAAGAACAACTATTGGTAAGTTAATCGAAATAAAGGATAAGTTTTTCTTTAATGTACAAGGTGGTTTTGGCTTTGGTTATGCTGGGCGTGGGCAGAGTTCATATATACAGCCAACATTTTTGGCAGGGCCAACTGTTATTTTGCCTATTAAAGAAAAGTACTGTACAAAACTGCATGCCTCTTTTGGTTATTTTGCAGGTGGCGGTTTTGTAAATGTAGGTGGAGCATTTGGTTTTAAGTTTCATTAGTGCATATATAAATTAAATATTAAGCAGCAACATAAAATGACCTTTAAAAATATTATAGCATTTCTTTTTGTTATTGTTTTTTGTACTTTGTATGCTCCTGTAAATGCGGGTAAACACTTTGCCGATAGCACAAAGCAATCTATTGCCATAACCCTTACACTAACTCCAATTAACTCTACCTGCCAAAAGCCAAATGGTAAATTAATAGCAAATGTAAGCGGTGGAGTACTGCCTTATAGCTATACCATTACTTATCCTAATAATATTACTTATCCTTGGAATTCAAATATTATTCCAAGCCTACCCGCAGGAATTTATACGGTAACTGTTACAGACGCAATAGGTGCTACTGCAAACCAAATAACTACAGTAGGTAACACATTTACAAGACCTATTACTTCTTTAATTGGTTTTACAACGGCTACTACCCAAACAAGTCAAGATGCCACACTCAGTTTTTCTGCTGCCAATGGCACCCCACCTTACATGTATAGCTTAGATAATGTGAATTTTCAAGCAAGTAATATGTTTACCAATCTTGCAGGTGGTGAATATTATCGTATTGCAAAAGATGCTAACGGTTGTAGTTCTTTTAGAGATTGGGGTAATGATGGCGTTCTAATACCTAACAACTTTCTAATTACAGCAAATAGTATTGGTGGTGGTTCTGGAATGCAATGTAATCCTTTTTTGTTTAGACTAGATGTACCTCAAAATGGTGTTGGAGGAGGCACGCCGCCATATACATTTTCAGTAGATGGTGTCAATTATCAAACAGGTTCATTTTATAATTTACCTGCTGGTGTTTATATAATTTGGGTAAAAGATGCTGTAGGGGATATATTGTTAGAGGCACGTACACTAGTAGATAATTGTACTTCAACTTTTTCAATAAACACAACCACCCAAACCGCCCTATGCGGCATAAACGGCAGCATAACCGCCACTGCAGCATTAGGCGAGGCACCATACCAATATGCAATAGATGGGGTAAACTTTGGTAACAATAATGTATTTACAGGGTTAGCACCTGGGGGTTATACCATCACTGTAAAAGATGCATACGGGTTTATAAATTCAAAATATGTGGTAGTACCCAACAACTGCTTACAAGTATTACCCAATACCACTAGCAGCACTTGCGGCAACAACAACGGCACTATAACCGCCCAAGCCAGCAATGGTATGCCGCCATACGAGTACTCCTTAAACGGTGGGGCATACAGCAGCACCAATGTATTTACAGGGTTAGCAGCCAATAGTTATACAGTAAGAGCAAAAGATGCAACAAACAGAATAGCTACTGCCAATACTGTAGTAAGCAATATAGCAGGTGCACAAGTAACAGCCGCAGATACTACCGCCACGGGTTGTAGCAATAATACAGGTACAATAAATGTGGAAGCACAAGGCGGTACTGCACCATATTTGTATAGTATAAATGGTAGTAGTTTTGTAAATACGCCATTGTTTACAGGCCTAGCACAAAACAATTATACCGTTACCGTAAAAGATGCACGAGGCTGCTTAACAACCAAGCCTGCACTTATAACCCTTACCAACAACCTTACTATAGATGCAGGCGATACTGTAAAAATATGCGAGGGTACAAGTGGCTTAACTAATGCTACAGGCAATGCTACAACCTACGCATGGCTGCCCACGGATGGGCTAGCCACACCGAGTGTACTAAATACAAGTATCAACCCTACACAAACCACCACCTATTATCTTACAGGTACTACAGTTGTATGTACCAAAACAGATAGCATGCTCGTACTCGTAAAACCTGTGCCAATACCCAATGCAGGGCAAGGTACAACAATATGCTTTGGTAAAAATGCTAGCCTGCAAGCAGGGGCGGGGCAAGCTACTTACACATGGCAGCCTACCACTTATTTAAGTAATATAAATGGTGCTAATGCAGATGTGCTACAACCAACAAAAAATATAACGTATAGTCTTGCTGTAATTGGTGCAAATGGTTGCGCATCTCTGCAAGATGGGCAGGTAACCATAAAAGTAACGCCGCCACCAAAAGTATTTGTAGGTAGGGATACAAGCATAGCCATTGGTGAGCCATTTGTATTGCAAGCACTAGATGTAAATGGTAGTGGGTTTAACCAATTTGCATGGCAGCCTTTTTATTTATTAAATGATGCAACAGCACAATACCCACTTATACAAAACATAAAAGATAATACAATATTTTCTGTAATAGCTACCACCCAAGCGGGCTGTGTAGGTAAAGATAGCATACACATAAAAGTATTTACCAAGCCAGATATTTATGTGCCCAATGCCTTTACCCCAAATGGCGATGGTACAAACGATGTGCTACTAGCTATACCTGTGGGTATAAAAGCATTTGCATTTTTTTCGGTGTATGATAGATATGGGCAAACTGTTTTTACTACTACCAATGCGTATAATGGTTGGGATGGTAAAAATAAAAATGGTATTTTGAATACGGGTAGTTTTGTGTGGGTGGCTAGTGGGGTAGATTTTAATGGTAGGAGGGTGGAGAAGAGAGGGGCGGTGTTGCTGGTGAGGTAGGTGGGAATTGAAGGTTCAAAGTTTGCGATGTCCGTAAACCTATAAGGTCTTTGTATAAGCTTTGCTATTTGTTACTGTGTTTAAAAGACCTTATAGGTTTTTAAATACAAGGTGGTGATATTTTATATCGATTTCACTTTTGCATGCTGTGCCTCTCTAGAAGGGATGGAGGCTTGCTTCTTCGCAAGAAATTACTACCACTTACTATAAAAATTATTTTAATTTGGCATGTTATTTATCACCTGATTACCATTTGAAACTTTATTCAACACCTGCCCAAAAACTTTTTGCAGCAACACTGTTTTTCTTTCTGCAGCCTTACTACGGATAGCCATTTCTTTTTCGGCTATTTTGTTAAACATCATATTAGCCACCACACCGCTAAGTAAATTGCCTAAATCCAAATTTAATTTATCGCCTAAAAATATTTTTGCAGGCCCTACTAAATTATTCCATTGGCTTACCAATTTGTATTCTTCCAAGCCACTATTAATGCTTGGGGTAATGGCTCTACGCAATGTATCGCCTATACTGCTGCGGAGATAATCGGTAGCAGATGTACCGCCTTTTTTTACGATACCTACAGCATCTTTAAAACCCATGTTTTTTATGCCTTGTAAAAAAATAGGTACAGATTTCTCTGCCGATTTTTCAGCTACTGTAGTAAGTGTTGAAGAAAATCTACTTACTTCACTACTCAAACCCAACGTTTCTAACGTGCTTAAAATTTTACCTGCATCACCTGGTAAAATAGATTGTAAAATATTTTCTTTACTAAGTGCATTTTTTTTACTTAGCAAATCGCCACCATATTGCGTGCCAAAAGAAAGCAATTCTTTTATAGCACCAGTAGCATCGTCAGCAGAAAATAGTTGTTTTACTGTATTGCAAGAAGGAGAGGATATTACAAAAGCAAAAAATAATAGGGTATATATTCGTTTCATAAGGTGTTGTTTTATTTATTTACGTATAAAAACACTAAATCGCTGCTAAATGTATAATAAAAATACAGAATGGAGGTAAAGTTTTGTAAGCTATTGGTAAAATTAGTAAAATATACGAATGCTCAAATTGAAATTGCCACTGTATTTATCACAGTGGCAATTTTAATTTATTAATCAATATCAATAGTAATCATTTACACAGGAATAATATCTTTTATTTTTTGTTAAGTATAAATGGGTAATTATCGTGCAATTACTTTTTTAAATAACATCATATAGCCACCAACATTTTTCTTCATTTTATTTATTTGCACAGGTTTTATCATGTGATATTCAGAAAAACGAGGTATATAATCGTAGTTGATGATGTTTCCATCTACGTCTCCCCACATTTTCTTTTGATATACTACTTGCTTTTCGTTCCAATCAAACATACGCACTTCATATAATTTGGAGGAAACATCGCCAATAAAAATCACACGATACCAAGTGCCTTCTGTAAGTGCTGCAATAATCGGCGCTTCATATTGGCTTTTCATTTCTATGCCTGATTCTTTTAATAACGTAAAACCTTGCTGCTGAAAAGTAAGTTTTAAACTATCTGCTTGAAGCATAATGGATGTATTATCTAACCTTGCACTCTTTACCACTGATTGTGAAAAGCTTTTTATGCTCAACATAATAAAAATAGAAATAAGGCACAAAAGTATTTTACTTTTCATAGTTATTTGGGGGCTGTTTATAATATTGGAATCTACTTGAAAAATTGTAACTGCATTTTATAGTAAATGCTATTCATAAAATTGTAACCAATCAAGCTTATTTATATTTTATCTAATTAATATTTTTTCAGTTATTATTTTGTCTTGCATTATTATTTTGCCAACATACATTCCTATTGGTAATTTTTGTAAATCAATCACATTATTGTTTGCATAAGTGGCTAGGGTTAAAACATTTTGTCCATTTAAATTATATAATTGAAACCCTGCTTTTACATTTGTGGGAATATTAAGCCATATCATTTTTTGATTATTATTATAAGTGAAAATGAATTGTTCTTTTTTAATAGGATTGTTTCTTAATAATATAATTTTTGAATATTCAATTTGTCCATTCAATTGCACTGTTTTTAAACGGTAGTATAATTGATTGCTAATAAAATTATGTTGAAATGTATATGCAGAAGCACTAATATTTTTTGCTAGGATTATTCCTGCTTGTATAAATGAGACAGCATCTGTGCTATATTCCACTTCAAATTGTTTTACATTATTTTCATCAGCAGTTTGCCATTGTAATTGGTTAACATTTTCAGAAGCATAGCCACTCCAATTTAATAATTTTAAAGGTAAAACGCTGTTGGTAGTAACCCTCAATATTCCCCCACCAAGCGTTAACGCCAGCATTTCACCATTTTCTAATTCGCCAAAGCAAGAAATACCTGCCAATACATTTGGTTGAAATGTAACCGCATTGTTAACAGAATTTACTAACCACACATTTCCAGTCACATAATCCGCACACATATAATACCCATATAAAGCAGGATACTGGAAACCTCTATATACGATGCCACCAGTTATGGAAAAACCTCCACTTGTATTATTGTGTGGATAATCAAAAATGGGAGAAACATAATTATTTTGCGCTAAGCAACCTGCAGTGTTATATCCACTCAATCCTTCATAACAACGCCATCCATAATTGGCACCACTTGCTTGTGCAAGCGTAATATTATTTACTTCTTCTTTTACATTTTGCCCAACATCTGCTATCCAAATATTTCCTGTTATTTTATCAAAACTCCAGCGCCATGGATTGCGCAATCCCAATGAAAATATTTCGTCTCTTACATTTGGATCTGCTACAAAAGGATTGTTTGCAGGTATGTTATAAAAAGGAGCTGACGTAGGTAAATTATCTACATTTATACGAATCATTTTTCCCCAAAGGTTATTTCCATTTTGTGCTAAGTTGCCTGGGTCTCCACCGCTACCACTATCTCCAATGCCTGCATACAAATTACCATCTGCTCCAAAATTTAATTTGCCCCCGTTATGATTGGTATATACTACAGGCTTTGCTAGGCTTAAAATATTTGTACGTGTACCAACATCTGCTTGATTGGGATTTGTAGATGATGTTTGAAAACGATCAATATTTACACCACCTGCCCCGTTGGTATAATATACAAAAAAAAAGCGATTGTTTTCATAGTCTGGGTGAAATGCAAGACTTAATAAACCTCTTTCGCCACCTGAAGTAAAATTGCCACTAAGGGTTAAAAAATTATTATTTAAAGGCGTAAAATTATTGTCATACACTTTTATTATTCCTCCTTGTTGCACAATAAAAATTCGATTGGTGCCATCATTGGCTGCCACTGCATCTACTGGATCTGTGAGCCCATTGATAGCTATAGGGGAAAAAGTAAGTATTGGCTGACTATATACATTTGAAAAAGATAATAAAATGATACAGATGAGGAATATAGATTTTAACATAGCACTAGATTTGTAAAACAAATAACAAATTCAATGCCACATTAAAAAATATTGGTATAAGAAATATTTTTTGTGCTAAGTAATTAATGGTCAAAACAAAATTGTTGTTTCAACTTTTATTACACACACTTGTTGATAAACAAAATTTGTGAGCAGCATTATTTACATTTTCTTACGAACAAATAAAACCAACCACTTTAATGAAAAAATTTAACTTTAATGTAAGCCGCAAACTTGTTTTATTATTGGCTTTTTTTTATGTTGTTACCACAAATGCGCAAGTAATTATTACAAGTACGGCTACTACCTACACACAAAATTTTAATACACTTCGTGCTACAGCAGGCACTTCTGCTACATTGCCCACAGGCTGGAAATTATTAGAAGCAGGTACGAGTGCTAACACTACATACGCAAGCGATGCAGGCACAACAGCCACAGGTAACACATATAGTTATGGAACAGGAACGGCAACGGATAGGGCTTTTGGAGCTTTACTTTCTGGTTCACTTAGTCCAATAATGGGTGTACAAATAAAAAATAGTACTGCACAAACCATTACTTCTATCACAATATCTTACACAGGTGAGCAATGGAGATGTGGTACTACTGGTCGTACAGATCAATTGAGTTTTCAATACAGCACATCTGCCACATCCCTTTCTACTGGCACATGGGTAGATGTAAATACACTAGATTTTATGTCGCCAAGTACTACAACTACTGGTGCAAAAGATGGAAATGCTGCTGCAAATAGAGCAGTAAAAACAACTACTATTACCGGATTAAATATTGCAAGCAATGCAATATTTTGGTTGCGTTGGGAAGATGCCGATGTTACAGGTGCAGATGATGGATTAGCCATTGATGATTTTTCTATTCAGCTAATTGGAGGTGATGTTACTGCTCCAATTGTTTCTATAATCAACCCTGCAAATAATGCAACAAGTGCTGCACTCAATGGAAACTTGGTAGCTACGTTTAATGAAAATATACAAAAAGGTACTACAGGAAATATTGTTGTAAAAAGAGTAAGCGATGCTGTAATTGTAAATACAACAGCGGTAACTGCTGCAAGTATAACAGCGAGTGGGGCGTCGGCTACAATCCCTTTTACTGGCTTGGCTTATAGCACTGCCTATTATGTAGAAATGCCGGCAGAAACTTTTAAAGATATTGCAGGAAATAATTTTGCTGGTATTACTGGTTCTACCATTTGGCGATTTACAACCATGGCACAACCAGCTGCTACAGTTACGGTAAATCCAGCATTACTTAGCTTTGGTTATGTTGCATCTGGTAGCATTTCTCCAAATCAAAGTTTTGTTTTTACTACTACCAATATTACTGCAGCATTGATACTAACAGCACCAAGTGGTTTCCAAATTTCGAGAGATGGAATATCTTTTGCATCAGTTCAAAATTATACAACTACAGAGGCACAAGCAGGGCAAACTGTTTTTGCAAGATTTGCACCAACTACTATTAATACAAATTATAGTGGGTTAATAAATTTTAGCAGTACAGGTTTAAACGATAATAAAGTACAATTAACTGGCAACTCCAATGTTGTTACAGCTGGCCCGCTCAATTTCTATTTTGGAAATTTACATGCACACAGTAGTTACTCTGATGGTAATGCAGATGATGTAACAAAAATACCAGCTGATAATTATGCGTATGCAAAAACAGCACTGTGTTTCGATTTCTTAGGATTGAGTGAGCACAACCATGTGGCTGCTGGTATGCACTTAGCCGATTGGGCACCTGGTATTGCACAAGCTACAGCAGCTACTACTTCTAGTTTTGTAGCATTGCACGGTATGGAGTGGGGCGTTATTAGTGGAGGCGGTCATGCTATTGTGTATGGTATGGACTCTTTGGTAGGATGGGATGCTGGAGAAAGCCAAATTTTTGTTCCAAAAAGCCAGTACACAGGTGCTGGAGGTTTGTTTGATATTATTAATAGACATGGCGGAAATGCGTTGGTCTATTTGGCACATCCAAATACGACTGATTATAATAATTTGCAAACAGGTACCTATGATTTGGCAGCAGATAATGCCGTTGTAGGAACTACAGTAGAAAGTGGTCCTGCCTTTTCTACCAATACTACTTATACAAATCCTGCAACATCAATGTCATATCTCAGTTATTATAAAAACATGTTGGCAAGGGGTTATCATGTAGGCCCTACGATAGATCATGATAACCACAATTTTACTTTTGGGCACACCGCAAAAACAAGGTTGGTAGTAATGGCTGCGTCATTAAGTGAAAATAATTTGCTTGATGGTATGCGGAGAATGCGTTTTTATGCATCGCAAGATTGTGGTGCAAGAATAAATTATACCATCAATGCAGAGCCTATTGGAAGCATCCTTACAAAAGCTGGCGCACCAACAATATCCGTTGGTACAATAACTACAAACCCAGTATCGTCTGTAATTGTAATGTATGGCGTAGCAGGTAGTGGCGTAGCGGCTACACAACTTACCAGTAATACGAGCGGTACGTTTACGTTTACAGATAATACGCTTGCCAATTTAGCGCAGCGCTATTATTATTTAGATATAACTGAAACAGACGGTACAAGAATAATAACTGCTCCAATATGGTACACCAGAAATGATGCTGCAACATTTGCACGCACTGCTACCTCTCTTACATCTTTCTTTGCGGTAAACGATACGGATAGGGTTATCTTAAAATGGACTACAGAAAATGAAGACATGAATCAGTCTTTTGAAATTGAAAGATCTATTGATGGAGGAAAAACATATACTACCATGGTTACAATACTTGGTAAAGGTGCAAGTGATATATTTAATTCTTATGGAGTACAAGATATGCACCCATACAAAGGAGTGGCGTATTATCGTTTGTTGCAAAAAGGTAAAGCAGGTATTGGTTTTGCCGATATTAAAGTAGTGGACAGAAGTGAGATAGCTGAAGCATATTATACCATTTATCCTAACCCAGTGCAGGGGATATTAAATGTAAAAGTAATGGCAACAACTACAGAAAAAACAGCTATTGAAATATACGACATTGCTGGAAGAAGAATGATTACACAACAAGTATCACTATCTAAAGGTCATCAAAATATTTCTATAGACATCACTATATTGCAAAATGGTAGCTATATTTTAAAATTTGTATTGGATGGAAAAATGAGCACGCAGATGGTGAATAAGTTTTAATATTATTAATATTTTTTTGATAAAAATCCTGGTAGCAATGCTGGGGTTTTTGTTTTTATCATGCCTCCTTATCAAAATAAAGCTTATAAAATTTTCTACCATCAGCATCAATACCTTGCTCTATCAATTCTCTATCGCCGTGTATATAGATATGAAAATTTCTATCTAATTTTAATACGCTTTTAAAAACCTTTGCTTGCTTTTTTACAGCTTGCATAGATATATCAAAGTGGTCATCTAGTGCAAGATTATTGGTAGCCCTGTACGATGCATCAAAATCTTGAAATGATTTTCGTACATCTTTATCAATAAAAATTTGTGCTTCAAACTCTTTTTGGTTAAAGGTTTCGTTTGTTTTAAAATAATCTACCGAGCGGTTTAAAAAATCTATTTGGTCTGCTTTGCTTACTACAAATTCTTCTGTGAGTTGCTTGGTTACAAAATCTTTTGTAATGCCCATTATATCTTTTGTAAAATGATACTCGTCGTTTAAAGGTTTTAGTTTTAAAAAATCATCCTTCCAATATTGTGCTTCGGCAGACTTGTTAGCTTTGTCAACAATACAAACTTTGTAGCCTTCATTTTTATTTACATTTAATATTAAACAACCTTTGTCGAGTTTATCAATATTTATACCATCATCATATTGTATGGTAAAATCTGCTTCTTCATTATCTACTTTTAAAAACGATTGCCTGTTTTCCGATTTAAAAATGCCGATAGCATCAGTCATGGCTTCTGCTATTTCTATGTCTTTAAAATAAGCTACAAAAAGATCGCCCGATTTTATTTGTGGATGTACGGATACTTCGTATAAATATTTTGCAATATCAATGGAATTTTTGTGTAGTGTTTTTTCACTGTCAAAAATTTTGCTAGCAAAATTGTACAATGGGTTCATGGTAAAATCGCCATTGCTAAAGGTGAAGGCATTAAACTCAACATTTGTGAATGGAGTAAGAAAAAATTTAGAAAGTAAAGCCTTTACTAAATTATCTGATATATCTAATAGCTCATTGGAAAGTATTAAATCTTCTTCATTTGTTTTATTGCCTACGTTGTGTACAGAAACTTTTTCTATGGTGGAGTTGGAGAAATTAATCATTTTCTTATTTATCTTTCAGTTTTTCTAAATCATCTAAATCTTTAAATCGACCTACTGCTTTCTTTGATGTTCGCAAAGTATTTATGTGTATAAATCGAATAGGCAAATCATCTTCAATAAATACTTTACTCAAATTATATGCTTCATCAAAATCGCATCCTTTTAAAGCTGTTAAAATATCGATTGAAACTGGCGGTCGGCCATAAGAAAATACATCCATATCAGTATTACTGAGAAAATTCTCTTTAGTCATATCTATAATTGGCAAACCAAATTCATTAAAAACTTTTAATAAAAGGCTATAATTTTCTTCATCATTTTTTATCCATACATCCATATCGCCAGTTGTGCGTCTATATCCATGTAGTATTACTGCATAACCACCGACAAGTATATATTTAACTTTATACTTGTTTAGTATTTCTATAAAGTCTCTAAAATCATCATTGAAAATATTTCCCATTACAATAAACTTTTTCTTCCATATCCAAAAGCCTTATCCATTTTTGGAGGATTTTTGTAATCTATTCCGTAAGCCATGCAGGTAAGATACCATGCTTCAGCAAGCCTTTGCCCATAGGTTGTTTCAGCAGGGAACAGTTTACTTTCCTCTGATTCTTTTTGAGATACTTTTTTCCCTATGGTTCTATCCATTTTGTACATGTAGCAAATGTAAATAATTTAATTTTTATAGGTTGAATAGTTTTATGATTGAATAAAATAATAGACTTCGAATTATTGTTGAACAAAGATATACTGACGAAAGGCTGCGGGATAGGAGCGACACCGAATCCCGTGTTAGCAAACAAGGCGAGGTACGAGCCGTAGTTTTGCGTTACACGGGAGAAGGTACAGCGAATAGCCCGAACAAAAGTTGATTATTGTATATGGCTCACAGCCCCAAAAACTAAAATCCCCTTGCATCATCATCCCCTCTTTTATCAGCAATGGCAGTGATTTTTTTGTTGTCTATTTTTATCAATTCTGTTCTACCAATTGCACCTCTTTCTTGTATGGTATATCCCATTGCAGTCAATTCGTCTCTCACCGTTTTTGGAAAATCTTTTTCTACAAAAATAACATCGGGCAGCCATTGGTGGTGAAATTTTGGTTTGTTTACCGCATCGGCGGGGCTTAAGTTGTAGTCAACAATATTTACAATACTTTGAAAAACACTGGTAGGAATGGTAGTGCCACCAGGTGTACCTACCACAATAAATGGTTTGTTATTTTTAAGCACAATGGTGGGCGTCATGCTACTCAGCATGCGCTTGCCTGGGGTAATGGCATTTTTATCATTGCCCAATGCGCCATACATATTTGGCACACCGGGTTTTACACTAAAATCATCCATCTCATTGTTCATAATAAAACCTGCACCAGTTATTACTGTTTTGCTTCCATAATTGTCGTTTAAAGTAGTTGTAACTGATATGGCATTGCCTTCAATATCTGTAAGGCTTATGTGAGTAGTTTGTTCACTTTCTTTTATTACGCCTGCTTTTGTAAGCTTGCTATTGCCCGCTTTCATCGGATTGTAATCAACCATTCTTTTTTGCAAATAAGCTTTGCTTACCAATGTTTGTACTGGCACTTTTACAAAATCAGGGTCACCTAAAAACTCTGCTCTGTCTGCAAATGCACGCCGCTCTGCTTCTGTAATTAATTGTACACTTGCTGCGGTTTGAAAAGGTAGTGTGGCTAATTTTTGTTGTGCCGTCATTTGCAATAATTGTTGCAAAATAATACCACCACTGCTGGGTAATGGCATGCTGATTACTTGATAATTTTTGTAAG
>JANOZW010000009.1:0-5752 GCA_031429575.1 Ferruginibacter sp. | reverse complement strand
ATTTTAAAAACAATTGATGGGGGCGAAACTTGGAAAACCGTTTATCAAAACAATACAAAAGGAATGTTTTTAGATGCCATGGATTTTCGAAACAATAAAAATGGAATTGTAGCTGGGGATCCCATAAATGGAAGATTTTTTATAGCAAAAACAAATGATGGTGGTAATACTTGGACAGAAGATGGTTTGTATAAACTTCCTGCCGCCGATAGCGGAGAAGCATGTTTTGCAAGTAGTGGTACAAATATTAAAATGATTAGCATTGCAAAATACATTTTGGTAACTGGAGGATTGTCATCGCATTTTTTTAATAATAGTACAGAATTTGCGTTACCAATTTTGCAAGGAAAAGAAAGTACTGGGGCAAATTCAATTGCGGTTAAAAATTTAAAAATGATGGTCGTCGTTGGAGGAGATTTTAATAGTAAAGATTCTATGCAAAAAAATTGTTATATTAGCACCAATGCTGGTAAATCTTGGGCAAGTCCAAAGAAATCTCCATCAGGTTATAGGAGTTGTATTGAATATTTATATAATGATATTTGGCTTACTTGTGGTTTAAACGGGGTTGATATTACGATAGATAATTGTTTGAATTTTAATAAAATAAGTAGTGAAAGTTTTCATGTTTGTAAAAGAGCTAAAGTTGGAAAATCACTCTTTTTTGCCGGTGGAAACGGTAAAATAGGTAAATATTCACATTAACCACATTGTTTTCAATATTTTATTAACATGCAAAATAAACACAATTATATAAATAAATATTATTCAATACTTTATAAGTATTAAATATAAATATATTTTATTGTAGTACATATTCTACAAAAAAGTTGTTAAAAAAAAAGCTTTGTATTTATTTTTTCTGTTACTTTGTCCTCTAGATAGTAAATTTACTATCTAGCCCAATAATCTAATTACTCCATTTCCACTGCAAAATCCTACAGATGTGACTCACTGTATAATTATAAGTCACGCAATTTTTCCAATTTATTGATCCTTGTTTAACATTTGATATAGTGTATATAGTCAATAGTCCCCCAAAAGACCATAGATTTTATATCGACACCATTAACTAATGAAATTGAACTTAAACCAGCAAAAAATAAGTACAATTTAAAAAACAAACTGATGATGACAACATTTACCAAAAATTCTGCAAAGACAAAGATTAATTCTATTGTTTTAATTCTTTTGCTTTTAGTAATTAGTTTTAACAGTTTTAGCCAAGTTAATTGCTCTTGTCCTGGCAATTTGGTTACTAACCCAAGTTTTGAAAGTGGAACTACAGGTTGGGCTACCAATGGAGGTGGTACTTTAGCAGCAGGTACAGGCGGTGTAGCTTGTGGAACTTACTCTGGAGATTTGAATAACACTACTGCTGACTCATGGGCTCAGCAAACTATTGGTACAGATTTGGCAGCGGGCACTACTATCAACGTCTCTGTTTATGCTGGTACTCATGACAATTCTTTTCATAATTATGTACAAATAAGCTTTTATAATGCTTCTAATGTATGGTTAGCTTCTTCTGTAACTGTACAAGTAGATAAAATATTAGCAAGCGCTCCTGCAGGTCCACAACTTTATACTATAAATGCAGTAGTTCCTTCTGGGGTAAAATATACTAAAGTTACTTTTGGAGGAAATGGTAGTTATACAAAAACAGATAACTGGTGTGTTACAACTGCTGCACCTTCAAGTTGCACATGTCCTGGAAACTTGGTTCTAAATCCAAGTTTTGAAAATGGAACAACAAGTTGGGGTTTCTCAGGAGGAAATTTCAATGCTGGTACAGGTGCTATTGTTTGTGGTACTAAATCTGGCGATTTTGAAATTACAAATACCTCTTCTAATTGGGTCTCTCAAACAATAGGTACTGATTTACCTATTGGTACAATACTGAATGGTAGTGTTTATGCGGGCACACATGATAATTCTGTAGCTCATTCTGTTCAACTAAACTTTTTTAATGCTTCTTGGACCTTCATATCTGCAGTATCAATTCCTGTAAACAAAATTTTAGCAAATGCTCCGGTTGGTCCGCAACTATATACATTTACTGCCACTGTGCCTGCCAACACAAAATATACGCAGGCTGTTTTTAGTGGACATGGTGGTTGGATTAAAACTGACAACTGGTGTATAACTGCCACACCTCCATCAGGCACTGGTTCAATTGGTGACAGAGTATGGGGTGATGCCAATGGTAATGGTATTCAAGATGCAGGAGAAACAAATGGTTTTACCGGTGTTACCGTTCAACTAAAAAATGCAACTGGTACGGTTATAGCTACTACTTCTACAAATGGAACCGGTAACTATTTATTTGCAGGTTTAGCAGCTGGTAATTATACAGTTGTTTTCCCTGTTTCATTAAGTGGAGCTACTGTTACTGGTCAAAATGTAGGAGGAGATGATGCTATTGATAGTGATGCAAGCCAAACTACAGGTGAAACTGGAACAATTGCTTTAGCAGCAGGGCAGAACATTATTAATGTTGATGCTGGATATTGCCCTACAACTTTACAACTAGGTAATAGAGTATGGGATGATGTAAACAATGATGGATTAAATAATGGTGAGTTAGGAATTGCCGGTGTAACGGTTAATTTATATAAAGATAACGACAACAATAACGTAGCTGATGGTGCTATCATTGCTACAACAACTACTGATGCTGATGGTTTCTACTTATTTAGCGGTTTAGTACCAGGCAATTATATTATTGGAGTTGTAAGGCCAACTGGTTTTGTGAGTAGTGCCGTTAATGGTGGAGATCCTGATAATGATATAAATTTAGATGATAACGGACAAATTACCGTTGGAAATGAAACACGTGGTTTGGCAATTACATTAAATGGTGGTACTGAGCCAGATGGTACAAATACAAATACAGATACAAATATTACCTACGATTTTGGTTTTTATGCAGCTCCTACAGGCTCTATCGGAGATAGAGTATGGTTTGATGCAAACGGAAACGGAATACAAGATGCAACAGAAACTACACCAATAACTGGCGTAACTGTTCAACTTAAAAATGCTGCGGGTACTGTAATAGCTACTACTACAACAAATGCTACAGGCAATTATTTATTTAGCGGCCTAGTAGCAGGTAATTATACAGTAGTGTTTCCTATTTCTATAAGCGGTGCAACTGTAACAACGGCTAATGTAGGTGCTGATGATAATGTTGATAGTGATGCTAGTCAAGCTACAGGCGAAACAGGAACGATTACTTTAGCCGCTGGTCAAAATATAACAAATGTAGATGCAGGTTATTGCCCTACTACTTTAGCTCTTGGAGATAGAGTATATTATGATTTAAATAATAACGGAGTAAGAGATGCTACAGAAGTAGGTATAGAAGGACTTACCGTAAATTTATACAAAGACAATAATAATGATAACATACCTGATGGCCCATCTATTGCTACTACACTCACGAATGCAACAGGTAATTATCGTTTCGATAATTTAGTACCAGGAAATTATATTGTAGGTGTTACGCCTCCTGCAGGTTATTCTTCAAGCACAAATGCTGCTATAGATCCTGATAATGATGTAGATTTAGATGATAATGGAACTAACTTGGTTGGTACTGAGTGGAGAGGTCTTGCGATTACATTAACTGGAGGTGCTGAACCATTGGAAACAGGAAATTTTAATAATACCTATGACTTTGGTTTCTATCCAACAGCATCGATAGGAGATTTTGTATGGAACGACCTAAATGGTAATGGTGTGCAAGATGCTGGTGAGCCAGGTATAAGTGGTGTAACTGTAAACTTGTTAAATTCAGCAGGTACAGTAATAGCAACAACTACAACCAATGCAACTGGTGGATATAGCTTTCCGAATGTGGCACCTGGTACATATAGTGTAACATTTTCTACTCCTGCAGGTTATACTCCTACAGGTAGTAACCTTGGTGGTAATGATGCAACGGATAGTGATCCAATAGGTGGAACTGTAACTGGAATCGTTATTACAGCAGGTCAAACAAACACAACTATTGACGCAGGCTTTTATCAACCAGCTATATTAGGAAATTTTGTATGGAATGATGTAAATGCAAATGGAGTACAAGATGCAACAGAAACAGGAATAGCAGGCGTAACGGTTAACTTATTAAATTCAACAGGAACAGTAATAGGTACAACTACTACAAGTGCTACAGGAGCATATAGCTTTACGAATTTGGCACCAGGAACATATGGTGTAAGCTTTACAACTCCAGCAGGATATACCGCATCACCAAGCAATGTAACCATTGCAGGTGCAACAGATGCAAACGACAGTGACCCTGTAGCAGGAATAGTAACAGGAATAACATTGACTTCAGGTCAAACAAATAATACAATAGATGCAGGTTTCTACCAACCAGGTTCAATAGGTAATTTTGTATGGAACGATACCAATGGTAATGGCATACAAGATGCTGGAGAAGCAGGAATAGCAGGCGTAACTGTAAACTTGTTAAATGCAGCTGGAACAGTAATAGCAACTACTACAACAGATGCAAACGGAAATTACAATTTCCCTAACGTAGTACCAGGTACATACAGTGTAACATTTACAACACCTGCAGGTTATTCTCCTACAGGAAGTAACTTAGGTGGTAACGATAATACAGATAGCGATCCAATTGGTGGTACAGTAACAGGTGTTGTAGTTACAGCAGGTGTTGCTAATAATACGGTGGATGCAGGTTATTATCAATTAGTAAACTTGGGTAATACTGTATGGTACGATCAAAATAATGATGGAACTAAACAACCTACAGAGTCAGGTATATCTGCAGCAACGGTAAATTTATATCTTGATGCAAATAATGATAACGTAGCAGATGGTGCAGCAATAGCTACAACTACTACTGATGCTAATGGAAAATATAATTTCCCAGGCTTATCATCTGGTACTGATTATCAAGTAGAATTTGTTGCACCAGCACAAAGCAAATTTACTAATCCTCTACTTGGGGGTGACCCAACCAAGGATAGTGATGCAAATGCTTCGGGCAAAAGTGGTTTAATTACCATTGATGTAACAAAACCTATTTCTGATATTCTTCGCAATAATCCAACGGTTGATGCGGGTATTGTTCCATTGGGTTCAATTGGAGATTATGTTTTCAATGACAATAATGGAAATGGAATCCAAGATGCGGGCGATACTAAATTAGTAGGAATAAAAGTTACTTTGACTGATAAAGATGTAACATTATTACTACTGACAACACTGATGCAGATGGAAAATACGAATTTATTGTTCCGTCGGGGGAATATTTTGTAATATTCGATAAACCAACGGGTTCAACTTTCTCTCCAACGGGAGCGGGGACTGGAGCAACCGATTCAGATGCAGATGCTACTGGAAAATCTTCAAAAATTACGATTGATGCTTCTAAGCCAGTTGGCGACCCAGCACGTAATAACAAAGATGTTGATGCTGGTTTAATTCCAAACAAAGGAACGATTGGAGATTTCGTCTTCACTGATTCTAACGGAAACAACAAGCAAGATGCAGGTGAGCCTGGACTTTCAGGAGTAACAGTTGAATTATATTCAACGGGTACAACTCCAATTAAAACATTCGTAACATTGGCTGATGGTAAGTATTTATTTACTGATTTGGCATCGGGTGATTATAAAGTGAAATTCGTTTTGCCAACGGGTAAAACATTCGTAACACCAAATACTGGAACTCCTGCGGAAGATTCAGATGCTGGTACGGGTGGTTTCTCAGGTAT
>JANOZW010000008.1:0-7786 GCA_031429575.1 Ferruginibacter sp. | reverse complement strand
TGATTTTGGAAGTTTTGTTTCGCCTAAGGCAATACCACAAATGGCGGATACGGCAGAAGTGGTTAGGAATTTGGAATTTGGTTCTACCAACACCAAACTGCTTGCTATAATAGCTAATGAACGTGGGGCGGCTGATGCGGTTTGTTATGATCAAATATCTTACTTGGGTTTTCCATTTTCCATTTCAGAAACATTTCAACAACGTAATACAAATTCTTCTGTAGATGAATCGTTGAAAAGGGTAGAAGATATACAGGAATTATGTTTAAAAAATAAGAAAGAATTGGTGGTTTACATTTCTATGGGTTTTGGTAACCCTTATGGTGATTTGTATAATGAAGAGATAGTGATGAATCGTACAAAACAAATTACAAACCTTGGTGTAAAAATAATTTCAATAGCAGATACAGTAGGGCTTGCCACTTCAAATGAAGTGAATGTATTAATGAAAAAAATAATGCCAGAATTTTCTGATATTGAAATTGGGGTGCACCTCCATTCTTCCCCTGCCGATAGAGAAGCCAAGGTAGAAGCGGTTTTGAGTGAAGGTTGTAGAAGATTTGATTCAGCAATAAAAGGTATAGGCGGCTGCCCAATGGCAGGCAATGATTTAGTGGGTAATATGGATACAGAAGTAATGTTGCATTATTTTGAAAGTAAAGGATATAAATTAAATATTGATAAAGCAGCTTTGCAAAAATGTAGTACATTGGCAAATGAAATTTTTGTTTAATTTTAAGGATTAGAAGTTGTCTAAAAATGTTTTAATTTAAATTACAAAATATGCCTAATACATACTCACAATTATATATACAAATTGTATTTGCTGTACAAGGTAGAAAATCTTTTATTAAAGAATCATTCAGAGAGGAATTACAAAAATATATTGCGGGTATTATTTCTCAACAAAAGCAAAAACTCATGGCTATTTATTGTATGCCCGACCACACACATGTTTTTTTGAGTATGAAACCTAATTTAGCAATATCAGATTTAGTTAGAGATATTAAATCCAATTCATCATCATTTTTAAAAGATAAAGAATTTTCGAATCAGTTTTCTTGGCAAGAGGGTTTCGGTGCATTTTCGTACTCAAAATCACAAGCAAAAAATGTAATTGATTATGTCTTGAATCAACCTGAAAGACACAAAAGCCTTAGTTTTAAAGAAGAATATTTAGCATTTTTGAAGAAGTTTGAAATTGAATTTGATGAGAAATATTTATTTGAATTTTATGAATAGATTTTAAAGAAATTTAGATTTACAAATTTGATTAAGTTTAATTGATTTACATGACGCTCCTACGGAGCTAAAGTGCACTTGGGTTTATGTTATTACTGGCATGTCGCCCCTCTGGGGCTAGAATTATAAAATGGATTACAATAAATTCAATCAAGCTCCGTAGGAGCGAAATGCCAATAGTAGTAAAAAGATAAATAAATATTAAACAAAGCTCCGTAGGAGCGAAATGCCAGTAGTAGTAAAAAGATAAATAAATATTAACCGAAGCTCCGTAGGAGCGACATGTTAAAATATATTTTGGAAAATAACTGATGATATAAATTTGGTTGCTAAATGTAAAACACAAATTGAAAATAGCGAGAGAAATAAAAAGATTAAAATTGTATTACATTACCCGAACTAAAAAATTTGAACATTGAATATTAAACAATAAATATTTAAGTGTTTTCGAAAAATAACTCGAACTAGAAGAAACTAAAAATGGCAAAAGCACAAAAAGAAGATTACAAACACACAGACACTGGTATTGGCGGACAATACAAAACATGGTTTTTAGATTATGCAAGCTATGTGATATTGGAGCGTGCTGTGCCTGCAATAGAAGATGGATTAAAACCTGTACAACGTCGCATACTCCATGCCATGAAAGAAATGGACGATGGACGTTTTAACAAAGTGGCCAACATCATAGGGCAAACGATGCAGTATCATCCGCACGGAGATATGAGTATTGGCGATGCATTGGTAAACCTTGGGCAAAAAGATTTGCTAATAGAAACACAAGGTAACTGGGGAGATGTACGCACAGGTGATGATGCGGCTGCACCACGTTATATAGAAGCACGCTTGAGCAAGTTTGCGCTGGAGGTTGCTTTTAATGCAAAAACAACCAATAACCAATTAAGTTACGATGGTAGAAAAAATGAGCCTGTAACACTACCAATGAAATTTCCATTGTTGCTTGCACAAGGCGCAGAAGGTATTGCAGTTGGTTTGGCTACAAAAATTTTGCCACATAATTTTTGTGAATTAATAGAAGCGTCTATAAAATATTTGCGTGGAAAGAGATTTGAATTGCTACCTGATTTTTTGACTGGTGGCATAATGGATGCTACTAATTACAACGATGGTAAGCGTGGAGGAAAAATTAGAGTGAGAGCTATCATTGAAGAACTTGATAAAAAAACATTGGTCATTAAAAGTGTTCCATTTGGGGTTACAACCACCAACTTAATGGAGAGCATTGTAAAAGCAAATGACAATGGTAAAATAAAAATAAAAAAGGTAACTGACCTTACAGCTGCTGATGTGGAAATAACCGTAGAGCTAGCTACTGGTATTTCTCCTGATATTACTATTGATGCCTTGTATGCATTTACAGATTGTGAAGTTTCGATATCTCCCAATGCTTGTGTGATTGCTGACAACAAGCCAGTGTTTCTTACAGTAACAGAATTGTTAAAGGCATCTGCAGATTATACCAAAGAATTATTGCTAAAAGAATTGCAAATACGATTGAGTGAATTGCAAGAAAAATGGCATTACACTTCACTAGAAAAAATATTCTTTGAAGAAAAAATATACAAAGAGCTTGAAAAGAAACACGAAACCTGGGATAAAGTTTTAGTAGCTATTGATAAAGCTTTTGAGCCTTTTAAAAAACAATTGAAACGGGAAATAACAAGAGAAGATATTGTAAAACTTACCGAAAAACCGGTTCGTAGAATTTATAGATTAGACATTGATGAATTAAATGCGCAGATAAAAAATCTTGAAGCGGATATGAAATCGGTGAAACATGATATTGCGAACTTGACGGATTACGCAGTGGCTTATTATGATAACTTACTAAAGAAATTTGGCAAAGGCAAAGAAAGAAAAACAGAAATTCGTGCTTTTGATACCATACAAGCAAAGTCTGTAGCCATAGCCAATATTAAGTTGTATGCCAATTTTGCGGATGGATTTATAGGTACAGGTTTAAAGAAAGATGAATACATTGGGGAGGTATCTGACTTAGATGACATTATTGCTTTTACCAAAGCAGGTATTATGAAAGTGGTGCGTGTGAGCGATAAAACGTTTATTGGGAAAGACATTATTCATGCGGCGGTTTTTCAAAAAGGAGATGAGCGTACTACTTATAATGTAATATATGTAGATGGAAAAACAGGAACAAGTTTTGCAAAACGTTTTAATGTAACAGGTATTACCCGTGAAAAAGAATACGATTTAACAAAGGGTTCTGAAAAAAGCAAAGTGCATTATTTTACAGCCAATGCCAATGGTGAGGCGGAAGTTGTGAAAATAATCTTGAGCCCAAATTGCAGTGCAAAGAAGAAGGAATTTGATTTTTACTTTGAAGAATTGGAAATAAAGGGTAGGGGTTCCATGGGAAATACGGTTACAAAATATCCTATCAAAACAGTTCGATTCAAAGAAGCTGGAAAATCTACACTCGACGCAAAGAAACTTTGGTACGATGATAAATTTGGCAGACTGAATGTAGATGAAAAAGGCTTGTACCTTGGTAAGTTTGAAGCAGAGGATAGATTGCTGGTATTTTATAAAGATGGTAATTATGAAATGATAGACCAAGAGCTTACACAACGCTTTGAAATGGATAAAATATTGAGCATACTAAAGTTTGATGCCAATAAAATTTTCTCTGCGGTGTATTTAGATGGCGATAAAAACCAGTATAATGTAAAACGTTTCAAAATAGAAACGACTACATTAAACAGTAAATATTTCTTTATAAAAGAAGGCAAAAACAATGTGCTTATTGCTATTTCGTCTGATGAAGCTCCATTGCTAAATGTAAAAACAGGAAAAGGGCAGCAAGTAAATAATGTAAAATTTAAAGTAGATAAATTGGTAGAAGTCATGGGCTGGAAGGCAATAGGAAGCAAGTTAATGGACTTTAATAAAAATATAGAAATGGAATTTGTACAACCGAAGGAAGAAACAGCGCAGCAGGATTTGTTTGAATAAGATGTACTTTAATATGTAAATCTTGCATAAATTAAGTTACTTTATTTAATTTAGTTAGCATCTTTTTTCCTCTGCTTCTAAACCCGGCAGATTCATGAGGCATTTGTGTTTCTATTATTAAACGCAGTTCATCATTTATTTCAGGGTAAAGGTTTGAAAGATTTTCTAGCAAAACCAAAGAAAAAACTTTTATGCTAGGCTTTTCAGAAATATCTTGTATAAAATCAAAGCACATATTCATTACATTACCTTGGTATTTTTTTGGTATTTCAACAAACTGCAACATTCTTAAACTGTGCCGTTTTACTGCTTCATGATGCTGTAGCTTTTTTATATTTTTTAGCAAGCTAGCAAAATGTTTTTGTATTAGGTTGGGGTATGCTTCCACACAATAACTTAATGGCCAAGAACTGGTTTGTACAAGGCGACTTTCATTGCCCATAAATAGTGCAAACAATTCATCAAACCTTGCTTGATTATTACCAACCCATGCTACAACATAATTGCAATTTTCTTTTGAGTGTGCTTGTAGTAATTGTTTTACTAAATCCATAAAAATTATCTTTAAATAGCATCAAGATTATGCATCATCATCTTTATTTCTTCCTCATCTACATCTACCGATTGTAAGTTTTCTTTCATGGTGTCATTAAATGCTTTCATATTTGTACCCACCATTTTTCTTGCACTGCTATGAAACTCTACAGCACTTGTTTGCAAAGCTATTTCTGCAATATTACTGGCACGTACGCCACTGCCAGGCATAATGATAATGCGTTCGTTGGACAAAGAAATTAATTCTTTCAAATTGCTTAATCCTTCCATTGCGGTTGGATATAATCCAGAGGTAAGTATGCGTTCGCAGCCTATTTCAATTATATCTTCCAAAGCTTGCTCCATATTTATAACCCTATCAAAAGCACGGTGAAACGTAACACCCATCGGATAGGCAAGATTTACCAATTGGCTACATCTCACTTTATCAATGCTAGCATCTTCATGTAGCATGCCAATAACCACACCATCGCAGCCAAGGTCTTTGCAAATTTTTATATCTGCTTTTATTATCTCAAACTCATCATCTGAATACAAAAAATCACCCCCACGTGGTCGTATAATTGGGTATAGTTGTATTTGTAACTTTTGTCTTGCTGCTTTTATAAATCCATACGATGGGGTAGTCCCACCTTCGCCTTGATTATCACAAAGTTCTATACGTTGTGCACCAGCTGTTTGCGCTTTTGTGCAACTCTCTACATTAAATGCTATTGTTTCTAAGATAAATTTCATCTTTAAAAATAATAAAGTTTTTTTTAGTACAAAGTTTATTAATTTATTTTATCAAAAAAGGCATAACAATTTGCATTGCAGTTAATGATTGTGTATAGCAAATATTAATATGACAATTTTATGATATTAGAATTCAAGGAATCAATGTTTTACATGTTACTTTTACATCAATTCAAAAAACTATTTCGTTTCTTTTCCGTCTTTGTTTTATATGGGTTTTTTAAGCCTGTTGTTTATAATTCAAAGAAATTTATTCATAATGAAAAAGCGTTTATTTATTTTTCAATTTTACATAATATTAGCCTACGTGAGTTTTCTAACGTTAGGCAATATCCTATTTTATTATACTACTCCTTTTTTCAATGTAACTGATCCTTCTAATTACCAAAAGCAGTTTTTATTGCAAAGTGTATTTTTTATTATTTTTTCCATCATTTTTATTTTTATTGCTAATTTTTTTTATACAAAAAATGTAAAAAAATTAATCAGTAATGCTGCTGCTACAATAGATAGATATGAGGCATTGGGAAATGCTACCAATGATGCTATTTGGGATTATGATATGCAAAAAGAGAAAATTTTTTACAATGAAAGACTTGTCTCTATTTTTGGATATACTAGAGAAGAATTAAATGACAATACCAATTGGTGGGAAAATAATATACATGAAGTAGATAAGGATAGGGTATTAAAGAGAATGAATAATTTATTGGAAAGAAATAAAACAAGCTGGGAAGATGAGTATCTTTTTCGTTGCAAAAACGGGGAATATAAAATTGTATATGATAGAAGTTATATTATTAGAGATAAAGCAGGAAAGCCCATAAGACTCATTGGCGCTATGAAAGATGTAACAAGGTTGCGTAGTTTAGAAAAAGAATTGATAAGCAAACAACTCAAAGAAAAAAATAAAGTAGGTAAAACAATTATAGTTGCGCACGAAAAAGAGCGCAAAAAAATAAAAGATCAATTGCACGAAGATGTGAACCAGTTATTGGCTTCTATAAAAATATTTATTAGTAGGAATAAGGCTGAGTTAGAAAGTGAAAATATAAAGATGAGCCTTGGTTATTTAGATGATGTAATGATGAAGATAAATAATATATCCAATGGACTACTATCATCCACATTCGACTTATTTGGTTTAGTAGATGGAATAAATGAGTTATTGGATAAATATGAAAACAGCACAGATATTGATTTAGAATTTCATTCGGAAAATTTTGATGAAGAAAAAGTTGATAAGAATTTAGCACTACACATATTTAGAATTATTGAAGACAGATTAGCCATAATTACTGAAAATATTAGTACAGACAAGATTGAAATTTCTATTTCTAACAATGTAAATAGAGCAGCATTGAGTATTAGATTTAAAAGTTTTTCTGAAAATATTGAAGCTATTTTAAACAACGATACTGCCATTGAAATAAACAGTAAGTTGGAAATGTATGAAGGACTAATGAAATTAATTTTTTCTGACGATTACAATTATTCCATTGTTGCTACCGTAGCTTAAAAGTTTTATGGTAATTTCATTTAAGTCTATAGAAGTAGGCGTTTTGTTGCTCCATAATAAAGACTAATAATGTTAGTAATTAAGCTATCTTTACTAAAATAAATAGCTAATTATGTTTAAAGGTGCTAACATTCTAGAGTTTGTAAAGCAATTTGATAGCAAAGAAAAGTGCTTAAATTACTTGGGTGATATAAAATGGAAAGATGGTTTTTGTTGTTCAAAACGTGACAATACAACCTGGAGTAAAACGAAGATTTCTTACATACGCAGGTGCAATAAGTGTAAGCATAAAGAATCATCAACAGCAGGAACATTGTTTCATAAATGCAAGTTTGATATTACAAAAGCATTTATGATTATGTTTTTGATAAGTACAGGAAAGAAAGGAGTAAGCTCAACAGATTTGAGTAGGAGATTAAGTTTGCGTCAAAAAACATGTTACACTTTTAAAAGAAAAGCTATGGCAGCCATGGCAAGCAGTGGTCACATAAAATTAAAAGGAACTGTAGATGTAGATGAGTTCTTCGTTGGGGGATATGAAGAAGGAAAGGTAGGGCGTAGCAAGGGCAAGAAAAAGCAAGTTGTAATGGGTATTAAGATGGAAAAGAAAGGGATAGTGCAATGCCAAGCAATACAAATATCTGACGGTGGTTCTAAGCAATTAAAACCATTTTTTGAAAAGCATATAGACAAAGAAGCAAACATAAGAACAGATAAATGGAGAGGATATATTCCATTAAA
>JANOZW010000007.1:0-4860 GCA_031429575.1 Ferruginibacter sp. | reverse complement strand
GAGGCTGTTCCAAAACAAAAAAGGGGCAGTCTCATTTTTATGTATTTTATTTTGTGGTAACATGGCAAAAAATATTTCTATTCGATTGTAGAGCGTTTGATTTTTGAAAAAGTTAAAAAAGTAGCCTTTTAGGCTGCTTTTTTTCTTAAATTTTGTGCAATTGATATTAACCTCCATTCTATGGTTACTTTTTCTTTACCACGGAGCATAAATCTTTTGAACCCATGGTTCTGTTTTATATTTCCAAACACAGGTTCTACATCACAACATCGTTTTTTTCGGTGCTTGATTCCTTCTTCACTATTGAGCAACTCATAGGCTATTGCTTTTTGCCTTTGTAAATTTTCATTTATTTCTATTATTCTATTGCCTTGTGATTTATGGCATGCTCCATTTAATGGACAAGTTGAGCAATTCTTTGCTTGATATTTTTTTAATGTTTGTTTAAAACCTGTACTCGTTTTTCTTGTAATATTTCCAATGTAATTCATGGTCTGCCCCATTGGACATATAAAGCAATCTTTGTCTTTATTATAAAATAATTTATTTGCTTTGAATGGAGGCTGCTTGTCTTGGTAGTTTTCGCTTTGCTCTTTATCAAACATGCCATATTTTACATAAGCTGTTATTGTTTTTTCTTCAAGTAAACTATAGTTTTCTTCGGAGCCATAGCCTGCATCTGCTGTAACTACTTCAGGCGGTTTGTTATAACTTTGTTCATGTTGAGCTATATGGTTTGCTAGAGTTGTTGTGTCGGTAGGGTTTGGGTGTATGGTATAATTTACGATATACTGATTAGAGCTAGATACTTGCACATTATAGGCTGCTTTCAATTGACCGTTTTTCATATGATCTTCTTTCATACGCATAAAGGTTGCATCTTTATCGGTTTTGCTATAACTATTTCTCTCTCCTAAAATGGATTCTTGCTTTTCATATTTTTCTATGTTTATGGGATAGTTTTTTGTTACATATTGCAACTTTGCTTTTACTTTTTTTTCTATCTCAGGCTTTGTATTTAAAACTTGGTTTAGTTTATCTACAGTGGCTTGCACTTTTTCTTTATCAATATTTGTAAAATCAGGCGGCTGTGGTAAATTATCTTCAGTAGTTGCTACGCTTTGTGCATACTGCCAAATTTCTGTCAACTGCTTTTTCATTTTCTCTTTATTGGTAGCAATAGCTTTTTTCCACACAAACGTATACTTATTTGCATTGGCTTCTATCTTTGTCCCATCTGTATATATTTCTTCTATACTCAGCAATCCTTCTGATGCTAATAGTTGCACCACTTCCTCAAAGATATTTCTCAAAGCATCTTTTAAACGAACACCTCTAAATCTATTGATGGTGTTATGGTCTGGAAAATTCATAGCACTTAACCACATGTAATTAATATTTTCTTTGCAAGCAGCTTCTAATTTTCTACTGCTGTAGGTATTACTTACATAACCATACACCAAAATCTTTAATAACATCTGTGGATGATAACTTGAGCAACCATCATTTTTATAGGCTGCTAATAAGGTTGAAATGGAAATACGATTAATAACATCGTTTACAACTCTTGCAGGATGATCTAATGGGACCAACTCATCCAATGATGGTGGAAGCAACATACTTTGTTGTTGGTTATAAGGCTTAAAAACAGGGGAAATTTGTACCATATTTAGTAAATTAAATACAACATAAATATATATCAATCAATTGATTAAACCTAATTTTAATACCTCTACTTATACACAAACTTTTACTTTTTGGGTATAAAAAAGAGGCTGCCCTTTTGAGACAGCCTCATACGTTTGAGGTGGTTTACATGATTATCTAGGTAATGCTTGCATACAATGAAACTACATGAACTAAGAGGAGTGAAAGAATAAAATATATACTAATAATTGTAAGTCTAAAAGGTTTGTACTTTTTCGAATTAGATAATTTTTTTGTAAATAATTTTATTAGACCGAAAGCATATAGCAAAATATTAATCTCTAATAAGAATTAAAAAATAAGTATTGACAAACTTTAGATGAATACATAATAATACTAAAGGGAAAATATATATTATGTAATCGGCAATAAAATTTAGAATCCAATTGTTTCCCAGCGTTCCTTCTTCTTTAGCAAGAATAGAAATGAAAGCTAAAAAAATAAAAAAGGTAAGTAGGATAACTAGTGAAAGTATGATATCTACCTTGATTTTATTTTGAACATTCATAGGGATATGTATAAAGAGTGTTCATAATTTTTTATATCAAAGGGGATTGTAAAATTTTATCTGTTCAATTTCTCTATTTGATTCAACAATTCCTCTAGCCCATTAATTTTTATTTCCAGTAAGCTTTGCAATAAATTACCTAGCTTTCCTTTTGGAAAACCCTTACGTGCAAACCATTCCAAATAACTTACAGGTAAATGGCGTAGCACGGTGCCTTTGTATTTACCAAAGGGCATTTTCATGGTTACAATTTCTAAAAGCATGCTGCCATCGGGCATTGGTACGTCCTGCATAAAAAAGTTCAAGGTTTAAAGTTCAAAGTTCAAGGTTGCAAACTGCGAATTGCTTTTTGCCAATTGCACACTGCAAATTGCCAACTGCTTATCTCCCCAGCCCAGGCACCACAGGCAAACTTTCATTGCCATTTTCGTTTACAGATTGCACTGCAAAAAAATAATTGTCTTTTGAATATGGTACTGTTATTTCTGTAGCTGTTGTAAATATCTTCTTTTGCCAAACAGCACTGGTCGTTTCTCTCATAAGCAAATAATATCCTTTTACATTTCCTGCTTTTGGTTTTTTCCAATATAGGTAAGATGTGTTGCCGAGTTTCTTTACATCAATTTTTACCTCATCCGGCATGCTGGGTGCTTTTGCCAAATTAGCCAGCGTACTCAAGTTCATACCAGTATTTTTTCTAAGGTATTCAAAATCTATAAACTCAATAAGGTCGCCATATTGTATGCCATTTTCTTTGCGTACATCTTGATGCTGGCGTGTGTAGTTTTCGTTCATTTCGGTAATGCGCACTGCTGTAAAACCATTTTCTACAAAGGGCGTATGGTCGCCACCACGAAGAAAACGATCGTTTCTATAAACCATTTTTATGTCTAAATTATCAATATATCTTTCTCCAATTTCTTTTACATAACGTGCAAGCTGGCGGCTTTTGCCATCATTTTCTAACCCCAATTGTCTTATCGTTTTTGCATTTTTTTCTAATTCGTATGCAGGTATTCCTTCGCTAAACACACGCACTTGATTGTTGTTTATATTATTTGTTTCTTTGCTGTTGTTGCTGCCCATAATATCGTTGTTAAGCACAGCTTCAATATTTACATTGTTTTTTCTTGATTTTGTAGCCATAAAATTTGAGCCAAGCAAACCTTGCTCTTCGCCACTCATGGCAACAAATAAAATGGTAGCACCAAAATTTTGTTTGCTCATTATTCTTGCACATTCCATTATTGCGGCTACACCACTTGCATCGTCATTAGCGCCTGGTGCATCGTTTGTGCGGTCCATTACATTGGTACGCATATTGTCTAAGTGCCCGCTGATGATAAAAATCCGATCATCCAATGGGTCGCTGCCTTTTAAAGTAGCTACAACATTGCCAAGTAGGAGCGTAGTGTCCACCCTGCGTTTATCTGGTTGCAATGTAGTGGTATCAATTATTGCAGTAAGGTGGCCATTAGATTTTGCAGCAAATTCATTAAATTTTGCCAATACATAAAGCCTAGCCGCACCAATACCTCTTTTCTTATCTGTTTGTGTGCTTAAGGTATTTCTTGTGCCAAAGTTTACCATCGTTTGTATGTACGAGCGCAAAGAGTCTGGCGAAATTTCTTTTACCATTTGCTCGATTGCAGGATCTCTTTTGATTGTAGTTTGTGCGAAGATGAATTTATTAGTTGTAGCAAATAATAGTATGAGTATAATTTTTTTCATAAGTTGAAGTTAATAGAAAATTTGGTAAAAAATATTGAGAATGCTTTTAAAATTATCGCAAAGAAATTCACCGCAGAGAAGTAAGTTAAAAGAGTTTACGCAGAGAAACTCTGCGTAAACTCAAGATTCTCTGTTACTCTGCGGTTAATATTATATGGACGAAAGAAATTATCATAACGCTAATTTTAAATGCACCCAGTATTGAACTATTAAGGATAAGCCAATCATTTAAAACAAGAGAATAAATATGTTTATAATCGAAAAGCTAGAAGTTTAATTTTGCACATTTGCATATTTTCCCATTTGCTCATTTGCATTTCATTCCACCTCATTCTTAAACGTACTATACTTCCTCCATTTCTCTATAAGTAAAGTCATATCTTCTGGCAGCTCACTTTTAAACATCATTTCCTCACCAGTGGTAGGATGCACAAAACCCAACTCCTTTGCATGCAGTGCTTGGCGTGGGCACAGTGCAAAACAATTATCTACAAATTGTTTGTACTTTGTATAAATGGTTCCCTTTACAATTCTTTCTCCACCATAAAAATCATCGTTAAACAATGGATGGCCTTTGTACTTCATGTGCACACGTATTTGATGCGTACGACCAGTTTCTAATCTGCATTCTACAACAGATACATAATTAAAATTTTCCAGCACTTTGTAATGTGTTATCGCTTCTTTCCCAAAATCGCCTTCAGGATAAACCGTAAATAATTTTCGTTGTGTTTGGCTTCGACCTACATTGCCTGTTATTGTTCCTTCTGGTTCATCAAAATTGCCCCACACTACAGCAGTGTAGCGGCGATGAACGGTATGGTTAAAAAATTGCTTAGCCAACTCACTCATTACTTTTTGTTTTTTTGCTAGTACAATAAGCCCTGTTGTATTTTTATCTATACGATGTACTA
>JANOZW010000006.1:0-7854 GCA_031429575.1 Ferruginibacter sp. | reverse complement strand
CTGGAGATTTAGACGCTTCTTTCTTTTCTATTACTTCGGGGTTTCCTTCTTCTTTTTTTGCTCCAGCATTATTACATGATACAAATAGAAAACTTGCCGTAAAGATTGTTAGCATAATATTTTTCATGATAATATTTTTAGATTACTAAAATAATATTTTTTTTGGTTGGCAACAAAACTATTTATTTGGTATTATTTATTATACTAAATATCAAACTTTTAAATCGCTACTGCATTTCGTATCTCAAGAAACCTTCGCTAAGTTTTTCTAAATATTTTATAATGCTAATTTTCTCATTAAGAAAGTTGGTTGAAGCTAATGGTTTGTGATTACTAAGTGAGTTTGAAAATACTCCAATTTGACAAAAAATATTTTGTCAAAAAATATTTTGTTATAGGTTTAGCAATGCATTGTTTTATCATTGAGAAATTTATTTGAAGGAAATAGTTTGTGTGGTTGCGAAGAATATATTTGAGTGAAAAACATAAACATAATTTTTTACCACAACCATATATTACGGTGCGCTGCACCTATAAAACTTTGTGCTGCTTTTGCAGCTACAAAGATGGTGGTGCGCTGCACCTATGTTTTATTGTTTTGGTATTAAATAAACTGGTAGGTAGTAATAAAAAATATTAAACTATTTGAGGGTTACAAAGGTGCAGCGCACCAAAACATTTGTAGGTTAAATAATAATGTAGGTTGTGTAGGTGCAGCGCACCGTGATATTTTTTGTTGTATAGCAAACCACGAATCTATTTGTAGATTTTTGAAGTTGTATTTGTGGTTGCATAAAGCTGTTTATAATTTGCCGCAGAGATTGTCAACATACATTACCTAAGCCTCAAATCTGAGCTAGATTTTTACATCTCTGCGCCAATAAGAGCCAATATAACATGGCCTCTTTTTAAATTTAGATTTTATATCTCTGGGCAATAGGAGAAATTAACCAAGGCGGCGAATAATTTCACATTCCTTTGTTTAGAAAATATGATTCATAAATAATTGATGTATAATAATATAATTAGTTCTCGCTAAACTTATTTGTAAAATACTTAACAATAATTTTGTTGTTAAACAAAATTGACAATGTATTTGTTGTTAAATACAATTAGCAATAAAAATGTTGTCAAATGGAAAAAGAATGGATAGGCCCTAGGATTATTATAGGTGCTAAAGTTACAGGTGATTATTATTACCCTAGACCACAAATAATAAAAGAGATATGGGAAGAAATAAAAAAAGGGAATAATGTTTTAATAGCTGCACCAAGAAGGGTTGGTAAAACTTCGGTGATGACGAACATGGTAGAAAATTGCCCCGAAGGTTATAAATGTATTTTTGAAAATATACAAGGCATTAAATCGGAAGTATTATTTTATGAAAGATTTTATGATTATTAATAAAATGTTTAAACAATTTTGGTAAAACTAAAATGTGGTTTAAGGAAATATGGAAAGAACATAAGATTGATGAAATAACAATAGAAGGAAAAGTGAAATTTAAGGATGGTACAATTGACTATTTAGAAGAAATAAATAATTTATTACCAAAGCTAAACAATAAGGAAATTAAAATTGTTTTGTTCATTGATGAACTACCTGAGGTGTTGCACAATTTAAAAAAGGCTGATAAAATAGAAGAAGCAGCTTCTATTTTAGAAAATATGCGGAGGTGGAGACAAGAAGACCAATTTAAAAATTTGCGGTTGGTATTGGCTGGCTCTATTGGCATACATTATGTAGTAAAAATAATTGAAGGAAGAACAACTGATATTAATGATTTTAACCCAATACCATTTGAGCCACTTACTTTAAAAGAAGCAAACAGTTATTTAACTTGGGCAACACAAAATAATGCAACCATACAGTATGACGAATTATTGGGAAACCATTTGTTAAGTAAAATTCAATACTATGTTCCTTACTTTATAAATCTAATGCTAGATGAAATAAATAAAACAGCACAGAAAAATGATAGCCCCGTAATTACAACTGTTTCTATAGATTTAGCGTTTGATAAAGTAGTAAAAAACAGCGACCATTTTAAAGATTGGAAAAACCGTTTGTTTGATTATGTGCCAAAAGATGAAACAGATTTTTTAAATAATGTACTGATTTATATTGCTTATAAAAATAAAATTAGCAAACAAAAGATTCATGATATAGCTGTTGAGCACAATAAAGTAACAGAAATGATGGACTTGATAGACGAACTGGAAAAAGATGGTTATATAACAGAACAAAAAGAAAACTATATTTTTCTTTCGCCATTTTTAAAAGCTTTTTGGAAACGTAATAATCCTATTTACAATGTCTAATAATTCAACACAAACAGGTAATTGGTTTGTAGATAAACTTAGTCTATACCAATCTGCCAATAGCGATAACGCTTCTATAAAAAATAACTTTGTAATAAGGCAAGCAGAGTATGACATAATAATAAGCGAACTTGCTAATAAGAGCGATAAAGACCCTTTGCAGCATGAGTTGATATTAGGAAGGAGGGGAAGTGAAAAATCTACCTTGCTTAGACGCATACAAGCAGAGATAGAAGAAAATGCAAAGCTGCAAAAAAAATATGTAGCTATAAACTTAGCAGAAGAGCAAGCTGGTATATACCGTTTGTTTGATTTATGGGATGAAGTACTGAAAGAGTTAGCCATTAAATTTAATATACAACTACAGCTAAAACACTATAACGAATTTGATGAAGACCAAGATGCTTACACAAGATATTTGTACGAAACCATACATGATGTACTTATAAAGCAAAAGAGAAAAGTAGTATTACTATTAGATAATTTTGATAGAATTGTAAGCAATTTTACTGATGATGGAAACTTGCTAAGAGAAATATTATTAAACCATAATGATATACAGATTATAGCAGGTAGTACTCGTATGGATGAACATTTTTGGCAATACGATAAACCATTTTATGAGTTTTTTAGAAGGCATAGATTAGAAGCTTTATGCATTGTAGAAATTGTAGAATTATTAAACCTTTGGAGTAAAGTGATGGACTTGCCGCAGCTAGCTAACTTTACAAAAAAAAATATTGGTAAAATAGAAGCCATAAGAATTTTAACGGATGGGCTACCACGTACATTGCAATTTTTTATACAAATATTGTTACAAAATGCCAATTTGTATGGTTACGAATATTTGCGAAAAGTAATGGATAATGTAACCGCACTTTACCAAGAACGATTGAATAACTTACCTGCTGCGCAAAGAAAAATTATATTAGAAATGGCTTTTGTTTGGGAAGCTTGTGCTACTAAAGAACTGGTAGATAAATGTAAAATGCCAAGCAAATTAATATCTGCGCATATAAAACAACTAAGCGATGCAGGAATAATAGATACAATAACTAAGAGTAAGAGAAATCACTTATATCGAATAGCTGAAAGATTTTTTAATATGTGGCTAATTGTAACACAAGGCAACCCCGAGCAAAAAAGAAAGGCTAAATGGCTAAGCATTTTTTTAGAAGCGTGGTATGATGGGGAGGAGTTAAAGCAATTGGCTACTGACCATATTTGACAACTTGAGAACAATAAAATTGGATATGATAAGGCATTAGTATTTACAAAAGCATTTAGCCAAAGTAAATATGTTACTACAGCACAAAGAGATAAATTAATTGATTTAACAAATGCTTTGATGCCTGATGGAGTTAAGGATTGTTTGATAGAGCTACCTAAGAAATATAAAACAATTTCTACAGAAGCAGAAAAATTATTTAATGAAGGTAAATTCGAACTAGCTCTAAGAGTTATTGACGAAATAGAGAATGAAGAAGATGGTATTAAATTTTCTGCAAAAGCATTTATTTATTATAAACAAAAAAAAATTAATGAGGCTGAAAAGTATTATTTATTATCAGTAGATAAGGGATGGGTAGGTGCATTTTATAATTTAGCGAATTTGTATTTTCATGATAACAAATTTTTGGAAGCAGAAAAATATTATAAACTCGCAATTGAGAAGGGCAACACAAATGCAAATAATAATTTAGGAGTACTTTATAATCGGCAAAAAAGATTCAGTGAGGCAGAGCAGCTTTATTTGGAGGCTACAAAAATGGGTAATGATTATGCCACATATAACCTAGCTATTTTGTATCATGGACTTGGGGAGTTTATGAAAGCAGAAAAATATTACTTATTAGCAATCGAAAAAGGTTTAGTACAAGCTTTATTCAATTTGGCTTCACTATATGATAAAGAGAATAGATTTGATGAAGCGGAAAAATATTATTTACTTTCTATAGAAAAAGAGGATGTGAAATCTTTAAACAATTTAGCAATTCTTTATTATTCAAGAAACATAAATAAAGCAACAGCCCTAGAATTTTTCAAGGGAATTGATAATGATAAAAACGACTTAGAAATTTATAATGAGCAAAGAATTATAATTGAAATTTGGAATGGCATATTTGATGAATTGAAAACAAAAGTTGAACGATTATTTAGTGAACGTAATTATGAAAATAGAGACTTTTTCTTGGTAAATTTACTTTATCATCAGCAAATAAATTTAGTATTAAATTTATTTGCACACAAAATTCATGGCATTGAATTACAAAAAAGATATACTCCTTTATGCTGTACAAATATTGGGTAATAAAATGGATGATAATTTGATATTGCGTATTCCCCCTGAAATTTTGCCAACGGTAAATGATATTGTAGAAAATGTAAAAGAAAATCAGAATTTTTATGCTACATAATAAAATTATGTAAGCTATGTGTTTAATCTGGCATATATATACCATCCGCCCCAATCTCCTCCACAATAAAAGTTGAAAAAAGTCATCCCGCAGAAGGGCTCCCGACATAAATGTACGGGACACAGTGGCGGATGGGAAGTAGTAACCCACAGGTGTGTGTACGAACCCATTGGAGAGGATAGCAGGATACCAATGTTCAATTATTGTTGCTGCTAATGCTCCAAGGCCCCACCTATGCTTCCCGAAGGGGAGAGAAACCTAGCTAGACCGAATAATTGATTAAGTACATTATAAAAAGCTAAAAGGAAAATAGTAATGCTCGATTTAAAAACATTATTAATTATTCATTACCTCCTGTATCTCCGTCGCAGGCATATTCGCATTACGCATGGCTATTCCTCGTACCGCCGTTCCTGCAAAATCTTCAAATGCTTTTTTGCTAATGGGTTCATCGCTCATCATGGCAGGCACGCCTATATCGCCGCCCTCACGAATACTTTGCACAATCGGTATTTGTCCAAGAAAAGGAATATCAAATTCATCAGCCAAATGTTTGCCACCATCTTTGCCAAACAAATAATATTTATTTTCTGGTAATTCGGCTGGAGTAAAATACGCCATGTTTTCTACCAATCCAATCACTGGTACTTTTAATTGCGCTTGCCCAAACATCGCAATACCTTTTTTAGCATCGGCTAGTGCAATCAATTGTGGAGTCGTTACAACAATTACACCCGTTACTGGCACGGTTTGCACAATCGTAAGATGTATATCACCTGTGCCTGGCGGCATATCTATCACCAAATAATCTAGCTCTCCCCAATCTACTTCGCTCACAAATTGTTTTATAGCACTGCTCACCATTGGCCCACGCCACACCACGGCTTGCTTTTCATCTATCAACAATCCAATGCTCATTACTTTTATACCAAATTTTTCTATAGGTACTATCAAACCCTTGCCACCATTGTCTTTCATCATTGGGCGCTCGCCTCTTATGCCAAACATGATGTGCTGACTCGGGCCATAAATATCAGCATCCATCAAGCCTACTTTTGCACCATCTGCCGCAAGTGCCAATGCAAAATTTGCTGCAACGGTACTTTTTCCTACACCACCTTTTCCACTTACTACAGCAATAATATTTTTTACACCGCTCAATATCGTTTTTGGGTCGGTGCGATTGCTACTGGTATTGCTGGTAAAATTTACTGTTACCACTGCTTCTTTATTCACCAATAATTTTACGGCATTTATACAAGCATTTTGTATATGGTCTTTCATGGGGCATGCAGGCGTAGTAAGCACTACAGTAAAAGAAACGGCGTTGCCATTTATTACAATATCCTTCACCATGTTTAGCGTAACTAAGTCACTTCCAAGGTCTGGTTCAGCCACATTGCTAAGCGCTTTTAAAATATCTTCGTTTGTCATATTATTTGTATCCGTTTGCTTAAATTGTGCTTTAAGCGAAATGTATTGTTAAAAATGTAATTTCGTTGCAAAATTAAACAATGATGCCCTTACTTTGTTTATCAAAAAATAATTGCTGCATTTCGATAATGCTTTTAAACATAATATGAAAACAGTTTTACGATATTTATTTATACTTATTTGTTTTTCGCCCATTGCTGCCAACGCACAATTTGAAACTTTTCAAGATTCTGTAGTGCAGTTGTATGGTGTGGTAATGACGGCCGATAGCCTCAAAGGTGTGCCCGCTGCAAGTATAGTTATAAAAGGACAAAACCGTGGTACTGTTTCCAATGCTGAAGGTGTTTTTAGCATTGTAGTATTAAAAGGTGATAAAGTAGAATTCAGTAGTATCGGCTTCAAGCCAATAACCATCAGCATTCCGAGAGAGTTGCAAGGCAACCAACAAAGCATTATTCAACTTATGGTAACCGATACCGTTTATTTGCCTGCTACCATTATAAAACCTCGAATGACTCGTGAGCAATTTGAAAGAGATTTTGTAAACAACAATGTACCTGATGATCAACTTGCCATAGCCCGACAAAATAACAATGCCGCCACCCGCCGTTTGCTTATGGCTACTTTACCAAGCGATGGTAGAGAAGCATCAAAACAATACCAACGACAGTATTCTCAAAAATTATACTCTGCCGGACAAATAGCCCCACAAAATATTTTTAATCCCTTTGCATGGAACGAATTTATAAAAGCGTGGAAGCGGGGAGATTATAAAAGGAAGAAATAGATGATAGATTTTTAGATATTAGACAGAAGATTACCCCACAAAACTCCCCCTAATTTTTCCACTTAGGTCAACTTCTATCATACGAACAGCAATCTTTATCATATTTTTAAATGCGGTAGTGCCGCTTATGCCATGGCCAATGATTACGGGTTTTTCTACCCCTAATACTGGTACGCCACCATAGCTTTCAAAATTGAAACGTTCAAAATGTTCGTCATCAATTTTTCTGCGCTTCACAATATCGTAAACACTTTCTGCCATTTTTAAAACTACGTTTCCTGTAAAACCTTCGCATACCATTACGTCGGCTTTATCCATTAAAATATCTCTGCCTTCTATATTACCAACAAAATGTATGTGTACATTTTCTTTTAATAATGGGTAAGTGGCTTGAGCTAAAATATTTCCCTTACCTTCTTCTTCACCAAGGTTTACTAGCCCAACTTTTGGGTTGTTTATTTTTAAGATATGCTCTGCAAACAATGCACCGAGTACAGCAAATTGGTTTAGGTTTTCAGGTTTGCAATCTGCATTTAAACCAACATCAACCAACAAACCTAGGCTGCCATTTTCTCTAGGTATGTATGCACCAATGGTTGGTCGAAGTACACCTTCAATCTTTTTTATGCTAAACAATGCACCCACCATCATGGCGCCAGTATTACCGGCACTTATAAATGCATCTATTTTTGCGGCAGCTAATAATTGAAACCCAACGGCAATGGAGCTTTGTGGTTTTTCTTTGAGCGCTTTGGTAGGGTGCTCGTGCATTTCTATTACTTCGGGCGCATGTACGATACTATATTGCTCATTTGGTAATGCGTTGGTATTTATTTCTGCTTTAATTTTTTCTTCATTGCCAATGAGAACAAGCTGTATATTGTTGTTGTTTTCA
>JANOZW010000005.1:0-16641 GCA_031429575.1 Ferruginibacter sp. | reverse complement strand
TTAAACTGTCTATTGTAAAGCATTCTTCTACTTGCACAGATTTCGGAGCCTTGCCTTTACCTCTCGGTATTTTATTCATTAAAAAAACAAAAAACCTTGCTGTATTAAATTTCCATTTGTAATTGGCAGGGTCTGATTTTTCTAATTGTTCAATAATTTGCTTAGCCGCTAAGGTTGTATGGGCTATATGCCAACCTACAGAAGCCGAAGAAACGGCAGCGTTAATTTTTTCATGGAATTCAATCTTAGTTGTTAATTCATCAAACAGTGCCGATAGGTTTTCCATTGTTAACGGTTATCCTTTAGTTAAATACAGACTTTATTTTATCTGCTACGCCTTGCAACTCTCCGTCTGTAATATTAGTGCTACAAGGTATGCTCAAACAATGTTTGTACACAAAATCAGACACATTGGTTTTATTCACAAATATATCTTTGCTAAACATTGGCAACTGGTTCATAGGTATCCAAAAAGGGCGGCTTTGCATTTTGCTATCATTCAAGGCTTTTAAAACTTCTTTTTGTTTTGTTGTAAAAATGGTAGGCAACCACCAGTTGGGGTTTACATCATCACTCACTTCTTGAAATTTAATATCGCCTACGCCTTGCAAAGCTGTTTTATAAAATGCAATAATTTCTTTTTTGCGTTCAAGAAATTTTGGCAATTGTTCCATTTGAGCTACTCCCATTGCCGCTGCTACGTTTACGAGGCGGTAGTTGTATCCAATTTCATCGTGCATATATTCAAAAGGATCACTTTTGGCTTGTGTGGTAAGGTGTTTTGCTTTTTTGGCAAGTGCTTCATTATTGGTAACAATCATACCGCCACCACCGGTTGTAATAATTTTATTTCCGTTATAACTAAATGTGCCCATCAAGCCAAAGCTACCAGCATGTTTGCCTTTATAATAACTCCCCAATGCCTCTGTACTGTCTTCAATAATAATTAAGTTGTGCTGTTTAGCAATTTCCAGTAATCTATCCATATCACACATATTGCCTAGTACATGTACAGGCAATATTATGGGAATGCGTTTACCTGTTGCTTTATGAAAACAAACACCTTCTTTTTGCTCTGTTTCATTTTTTAAAAAATCTTCTAATACATTTAAATCCATTTGCCAATTGTCGGCATCTGTCTCTATTAAAATTGGTGTAGCTCCTGTATATTTTATAGAATTAAGTGTGGCTATAAAGGTGATGTTGGGCGCTATTACCATATCGTTTTGCCCAACACCAGTAAGTATAAGGCAGATGTGTAATGCCGTGGTACCGCTACTTGTAGCCACAGCGTACTTGGTGCCAGCAAATTCAGCACTCATTTTTTCGAATTGATCTACATAACTTCCCACACTGCTCACCCAACCAGTTTCTATACACTCGGTTACATATTTCAATTCATTTCCCCCCATGTTTGGGCCACTTAATAATAACATGCTAATATTTTTTACATTCTATTGTCTAAACTTTTGCCAGTAGTAATGTGGTTAAAATTCGGAATAATATTTTTTATCATTTCTATAATATCCGTTTTTGTAATATCCTCTGTTTTAAACAAATGCTCAATTTGGTCTAATACAACTTTTAAATTTTCTTTAGATTTTTTTGGATAATTGGTTACAACGCCAAGGTTGGCAAACCTTTCATTGTCCAACGTTTCATTATCGGTAAAAAATTCTTCATAAGATTTTTCTCCGTCAGTATCAGAATTGAAATAATATACAGGATACGATGTGCTTTCTTTTGTAAGTTGATTAGCTTTTGTTTTTGCTTCAAATTCGGTAGCACAATAATCTGGTTCGAACCCAAAATCTTTTAATAATAAATTTCCAATACTGCTAAAGGTTTGCATTTCATCTTCCTTCAATTTCGGGAAAAATATTTCTGCTGTTTTTCCTAATACACATGCAAGCATACATAGCTCTCCGCTTTCTTTTGGCGATACAAAATATCTTTTTACATCAGAGGGGGCACTAAGAGGCTGTTGTTTTGCGATTCTTTCTAAAAAACCAAACAGCAAGCTACCATTGCTAAATGCCACATTTGCAAATCGAGCTGTGGTAATTTTAAAATCATTAGCGTAAGCCATTATCACTTCTTCCATCAGCTTTTTTGTAGCACCCATAAGGTTTACAGGGTTTGCTGCTTTATCTGTACTTACACAAAAAAAATGTTTTGGTGGAAAATGAATAAGCAAATCTAAAAACCGTTTTGCTTTTAAAACATTGTTTTCCATCATAGCTTCTATGCTAAATTCATCTTTTTCGCTACGTACATGCTTGTGTGCTGCAAAGTTTGCTACAATATCAAACCCATTGTGGCGTTTAAATAATTTATAAAAAACGGGGCTATCAAAATCTATTGGGTAAGTAAATAATTGTGGTAAGAATGTGTAGGATGCATCACTTCTGATGTCTCTTACAATTTCTGTAAGTCCATTTTCGTTTGTATCAACAATATATAATTCAGCAGGTTTAAAATGTAAAATAGCTTTTACATAACTGCTACCGATAGTACCAGCTCCACCAATTACCAACACAGATTTCCCTTCAATTTCTTTAACAAGCGTTTTTTTATTTGCATTAATATCTGTTTCAAAAAAAGATTCCTTTCTTTGGGTTATATTGTTTGCAATAAATTTTTCTATGTTGAATATTTGCATATAAAATTTGGTCATTATTGTAAATGACAAAATACAAAGGTATCATTTTAATTGTGCAGGATTACCATAAGCTGTACTATTATCAGGAATATTTTTTACAACCACAGTGCCTGCGCCAATTGTAACATTCTTACCAATTGTTATACCTTGCTTTATTACTGAACCTGCACCAATAAAAGTATTTTCACCAACAACTACGTTTCCGCAAAGTATAGCACCCGGCGCTATATGTACAAAATCTTCCACAATGCAATCGTGTTCTATTATGCTACCTGTATTACAAATAACGCCATTGCCGATTTTGCTTAGAGGGTTTATAATTACACCTGCGCTTATCATTACTCCGTATTTGCCAATTGTGGCATTTGAATAAATTATTGCAGATGTGTGAATAGCATTTATTGGATAAGTACTTTTTATTGCTAAATGTTCATAAACTTTCCGCCTAATATGATTATCACCAATAGCAATAAAAAAATTGTTTTTGGATAAGATTAAAATAGCGTTTTCAGAATTTTCGTTCCCAAGATATTCCAGGTTAAAAGGGTTGTCTTTCTTAGCAATATTATCGAAATACGCATATACATCTTTACCTGTAGATGTGAGAATGCCATGTGCTACATATGCATGACCTGAGTAACCAATAAGAATAACTTTAAAATCCTCCATTTTAGTGTATCAGCGTTTTATATTCTTGCAATATAGCATTCCAAATGGTTTCTCGATTATAAAAACAAAAAATATTTTCTTTAAGTCTTAATGCCATATCCTTCATAATTTCAGGATTGTTTAATGCAAATGTAATTCGATTTTTTATTTGCAAAGTATCTCCAACATTAAAGAGCAAACCTGTAGTATTGTTTTCAACAATGTCCACATTGCCGGCAATAGAAGAGCAAATAATTGGTGTGCCTAGCGCCCCAGATTGTAACAATACATTTGGAAACCCTTCTCTATGCGAAGGAAAAACAAATAAAGTTGCTAATGAAATATAATATTCTACATGCGCTGTCCAATCTATATGTATAATATTTGGATTGTTTTTTATTTCGTCTAAAATATTTTTTGGTAGTGGATCTAGTTCCATTTCAAATTTACCTACCAAAATGAGTTTAATATTTTTAGAGGTATATTGAAGGCCTTTAAAAGTTTCTACTAGCTCAACTATGCCTTTATCTTTTACAAGCCTACCAATGGAAAGTATGTAAATGTTATTAGCATTATAACCAATACTTTTTTTTATTTCAGAAATGATTTCTTCATTAAAGTTTTTAATAGAAAACCTATTTAAATCAATGCCATTAGATGACCCTTTGCTAATTACTTTTAATTTTTTTTCGTTGGTTAGTCTTTGCGCTTTAATATAATCCAATAGCGAGAAGCTATTTGGCCAAACATGATTGGCTGATGCGTATGTTAGTTTTTCTATGAATTTTAATAGGCGAAATTTAAAACCGGTTTCTACCATTAGTGGCAAGCCAGCAACGGTGTGTATTCTTATTTTTACATTGCAAATTTTGGCAGCCATCATACCCAACAAACCAGCTTTGGGCGTATGTGTATGAACAATATCTGGTTTTTCTGTTATAAATATTTTTATTAGTTTCCATAAACAAACCAAATCTTTGAAAGGGGTAATTTTTCTTGTCATTGGCACTATTATGTGCGGGCAATCTTCGTTTGCCATTACCTCATTTATTTCTTTTCCATCAGCACTTATCATTAATACATCAAACCCGTTCTCTTTCATAAAATGCATTTGCCCCCTAAGCAAATATTTTAAGGATATTGGCACAGTGGTAATGCGAATTATTTTTTTTTGAAGATTCAATGAAGAAAATTAAGAAAGGTTAGTTGCTAAAATATGATTAATTATTGTTCATCCACTTGTCGTACCACATTTGAAACATTAATATATACCAAATCTTTTCAGCCTTCTCTACTTTGCCATTATAAAAAGATTTTTTAATTTTTTGAATCTCTGTATTGTCAAAAATATTTTGTTTTATAATAAATCCTTCATCTAAATATTGATCAACATAAGATTTTAATTCATGCTGAAGCCAAGCAGCAATAGGGATTCCAAATCCCATTTTTGGCCTATCCATCATATCTTTCGAAATATATTTATGTACAATTTCTTTTATAATAAATTTTTTGTTACCGTTATTGTATTTATACTCCATAGGTAGCTGTGCAGCCCACTCAATAACCCTTTGGTCTAAAAATGGTTCTCTCCCCTCTAAGCTTACGCTCATTGATGCCCTATCAACTTTTTGTAAAATATCATCTAACAAATAAGTTTGGTAATCTATTGCCATCATATAGGAAAGGGTTGAGTGGTTTTCTTTCTTTAGTTCTTCACTTTCAAAAGCAGTTGATAATTTTATTATTTTAGTTTTAAACAAGTTTTCAATATCGTTTTCATTCATTTGGCTAGTCAAACTTATCAAGATGTTATGATCCGATGGATTTTTAAGCAGCATTTTTAATTTTTCATAACGACTATAAAAAAGATATTTTTTATTTAAAATGGGGATAGAATTTGCTGGAATACTATTCATTGCCCCTGCAACTGCTTTGCGAAGAAAATTTGGAATTCCGTTTAACCGTTTTCCATATTTCATGATATACTCATAACGATTATAACCAGCAAAAATCTCATCGCCAGCATCAGCAGATAAGGCTACGGTTACCTTTTCTTTTGCAACCCTGCTTACTAGCGTGGTTGGTATAGCGCTGCTATCTGCAAAAGGCTCATCATAAAAAAAAGACAATTGAGGCACAATTTCTAAAGCTTCCTTTTGTGTACAATAATATTCAGTATGATCTGTGCCCAAATGTGCTGCTATATCTTTTGCATAAGGGGCTTCGTTAAGGCCTACATCGGGCACCCCAATAGTAAATGTCTTTATTTTTTCTGTCTTGTCTTTTTGTAATAAAGCGGTTACACACGTGCTATCGTAACCGCCACTTAAAAATACACCCACAGGCACATCGCTTACCATTCTGTAATTAAAAGCGCTTGTTAGTAATTTTTCTGTTTCTTCAATAGCTTCTGGCAAATCTATTTTGATTGTTGGTTTGTTATATGCATCATATACATTCCAATATTGCTGAGTTCGCAATATATTTTGTTTTAAATCCAACTCTAAAAAATGCCCAGGTTTTAACTTGTGTGCATTTTTAAAAATGCAATGTGGAGTTGGTACATAACCAAATTGCATAAATGCCGCCGCCGCATCTAAATTTATTTCTTTTATAAAGTTTGGATGTTGTACTATTGCTTTTAACTCAGAGGCAAATAAAAACAACCCGTCTTTTTGATAATAAAAAAATGGTTTTACACCTGCTCTATCTTTGCATGCAAATACGCTTTGTTTTTCTTCATCATAAATAACAAATGCAAACATACCTATGAATTTCTGCAAAGCATCACTTCCCCATTCTTTGTATGCATGTAAAATTACTTCTGTATCGCTGTGGCTTTCAAAAAAATGCCCTTTTATTTCAAGCTCCTTTTTTATTTCTTCAAAATTGTAGATCTCCCCATTAAAAGTAATATGTAAGTTTTGAAAAGTTTTTGGTTGATTACCCCCTTCAGTTAGGTCTATAATACTTAATCGTCTATGTCCAAGCCCAATGGTAACTTTTTCTGTTTCATATACGGCATACCCTTCACCATCTGGCCCACGATGAGCCATCATTCTATTCATTTTCTCTAAAACTGTTCTATTGGAAGTTTTGCTATAATCAACAAAGCCTGAAATACCGCACATATTAATATTTTATGCGGCAAATATACGTGTTGCAACAATATTCATAAGTATTCTTACTCTATAAAAATTTTATGAATAAATCTTTACTGGAGTTAGAGAAATGTATACAGCAATTAAATGTTAAGCCTTCTGCCCTATTGCGCACCAAAAAGGAACCGACTCAGAAAATTTAATATTCTTTAAATCGCAACTTGTCATCATGTTTTCAATTTGAGCTTTAGAAAATCTTTGTTCTAAAGGTGTTCCAAATCTATCTAAGCTATCGTTTCTAACAATATTCCAACTTTGATTACTATATGCAGAAAGAGGTACTTTTTTGGAAAATTTTGAAAACCCGATGGCTTTAAAAAATTTGCTCAATAAAATAAATGGAGCATATAGCACAACAGCTAATATATCGGAAGAGATTTTTTTTGGAGTGCTTGGCAGCGAAGAAACAATTTTTCTAATAATATTTGATAAATAAAATAACGCTTTAAAAGCTTTTCCTCTATTGTCAAAACTATAATATAAATAAACTAAAAAGTAACCATCCTTCTTTACTTTTTTCACACAGTTTTTCATGGCTTCCAATGTATTGGGAATATGATGCAATACCCCCAAACTATATACAAAATCAAAACTTTCTTCAGCAAAAGGAATGTTATCAACATCGGATATTGAAATTCTAACATTCTTTTTTGTTTCTAATAATTTTGCAGCAGAGTACACGGCTTTACTTGGGTCAACCCCGTCTACATGTGCGCATAAGTCTGATACATAATGCATCCATCTACCTGTACCACACCCTACATCCAATACATTTTTGTCTTTAAGCCAGTTTTTATCAACTAAATTGAAATAGAGATTTCCCGTATTATTGATTTCTTTTTCCGAAAAACTTGAAAATTTTTCCCACTCTTCCCCAAAAGATTCAACGGTAGTTTTGTCAATATTAATTCCCCCTAAGTTAAAATGATATATTTCTTTGTTTAATACTTCTTCTCTTTTTTTATATTCTTGATCAAAATCTATCATTTTTCTAGTTTTTAAAAGTTTTTTTATTGTGCTATATTGAATTAGTAAACTATAGCTTGGTGATATTTTTTAAAATGTGTATTATACAAATCTGTTTTTTATCTAATAGCCAAAGGTAAGCGTTTCAAAAATTTTTTAATAAACATTTTTTACGAATTGGTATTATTTGCGATTGAAAGAATATTTTTGTTTTATTGCATAAGGCAATATACTTTCATTGTTTGTTTGTGCAAAGTAAATTAATAATTATGATTGTAAATGTTAGTTTTTGGGACTTCTTGCTATTACCAATTTATATTGCGATAATTTATTTTTTAATAAAAAAAATTGCACAAAAAAATCTTTATAAAGAGAAGCAAATTTATAAATACTTTATTCTTGGTTTTTGGTTAAAAATTGTTGCTGCGGTAGGCTATGTATTACTAATACAATATTATTATAGAGGGGGCGATAGTTTTAATTATTTTGGATATGGCAGAGAGCTACATAGACTGGTTGCTAATAATTTTGAAAATATAAAATATTTTTTTTTAACATCAGATAACTTTTATGAATTTGCAAAGAGTATTGAACTAATGATCGCTCAAACTGCGCCTGAATACATGAGACATGAATCTAATTTTATGGCAGTTAGATATTGCTATATTTTTGGGCTTTTTTGTTTTGAAAATTATACAATTACTTCAGTATTTTTTTCAATGCTATCTTATATTGGCATTTGGAAAATGGTTTTAATACTTTACAAGATTTATCCACAATATAAAAAACAAGTTTCTATTGCCTTTTTATACATACCAAGTTTACTGTTTTGGGGTAGTGGTATCTTAAAAGAATCTATAGCACTGTTTTATATGGGGTATATTATAAACTACCTCTTTGAATATATTTATTTTAAAAATATAAGTTTTAAAAAACTCATAATACTTTTTATTGCTTGTTTTTTGCTTTATCATACAAAACCTTACATTTTATTTGCTGTTATAATAGCGTGCCTGAGTATGGTATATGTAAAAACCATTTCACCGTGGAGCATTTTTGCTAAGATTACAAGCTTACTGTTTTGTGTAATTCTATTTTTAATTGGCTTAACCCAAGTATTGCCATCAATGATGGAAAACGATGTATCTGTAGGTGTAGAAGAGGAGTTATTAAATAGTGTTCAACAACAACAAAGCTTTTACGAAAAAATAAATGCCGATGATGGAGTAGCGTATTTTGATATTGGAGATTTAGACCCATCAATAACTGGAATCATAAAAAAAATACCTTATGTATTGATGAGTGTTTTTTTTAGACCATTTCCTTGGGAGGCAAGAAGTATGGTATTGTTGTTTAGTATGGCGGAGTCATTTACACTTTTGATATTATTTTTATATGCTGTGTTTAAAACTGGACTTATTAGATTTTTCAAGCTGCTTTTTTATGACCCCATGCTTAATTTTTGTTTTATATTTTCGGTTATAATAGGCCTAGCCGTTGGATTTACTACCTTTAATTTTGGTACTGTTATTAGGTATAAGATTCCATGTATGCCTTTTTTTGTTTTTCTTTTTTTATTGACCAATAAACTACAGGAGCTACAGAATAAAATTTTGCTTACTAAAAATAGCAAATAAGCGAAATGTAATTTTTTCTATTCTAAAATTTTGCAACCCATTTTCTATATCTAAGAACTCATTTTATGTAATCTAAAGTTCAACACTAAATTTTAATTAAAGTAGCTATATCTTGGCCTTTAAAATCTTACCTATCAAACATTAATCTAATACTATTTGAAGAGATATTGAATTATGTAAAAGCATTAATCAATTACACATTTCGTTGCTAATTAATTTTTATTATAACTCTTACACATGTGTAATAGTCCTAATAAGACTGAAAAAAAATAAATGTACTTTCGTTAATTTTATGCAAAAAATATTTAATAAAATAAAACCCTATTTTTGATGACTTAATGTTAAGTTTTAGGAAGTAAAATAGCGTGGATAAGAATTTTTAATATGGTTATTTTTTTAGTGTGTAATAAAAGCGGGATATGAAAAAAATGAGCGGAAATGCTTAAAGTCTTCCAAAATCATTTTTAGAATGTTGTTTTAAAACTAAAATTTAGCAATTATAAATTGTTCAACCGCCCAAAGTGAAACAAAAGAAAAGATTTTAAATTTAGAATATGTTATTTAATTCGCTAGAATTTTTATTGTTTTTTGTAATTGTAACCATTTCTTTTTTCAGTCTTCCCCATAAATATCGCTGGTTTCTTTTGTTGACTGCAAGCTGCTTTTTTTACATGTTTTTTGTGCCTATTTATATTTTAATATTAGCAGGCACTATTGTTATAGATTATTTTGCTGGTATTTTTATTGAAAAAGCAGACAATAAGAAAAAGCGATTTTATTTAATTCTAAGCTTAATTACCAATATAGGTGTATTAGTTATATTTAAATACTATAATTTCTTTATTGATAATATTAATAATGCACAGGAAATTATAAGTTTTTCTTATCTAAAAATATTGTTGCCAATTGGTTTATCTTTTCACACTTTTCAGGCTATGAGCTATACAATAGAAGTGTATAGGGGGAATCAAAAAGCGGAGCATCATTTTGGAATTTATGCGCTTTATGTAATGTTTTACCCTCAGTTAGTGGCCGGCCCCATTGAAAGGCCTCAGAATATTTTACATCAGTTTTACGAAATTCAAAAACCTAGTTATAATAATTTTGTTATTGGATTATCACAAATGATAAGAGGCTTTTTTAAAAAAGTAGTTGTAGCAGATTTGTTAGCCGGATATGTTGATAATATCTTCAATAATTATCAAACAAATACTGGCTTTACCTTAATTTTTGCAGCTTGGATGTTTATGATTCAGATTTATTGTGATTTTTCTGGTTATAGCGATATTGCTATTGGAGCAGCAAGGATAATGGGCTTTAAGCTAATGGTTAATTTTAAATTGCCTCTTTTTTCCAAAACGCTTTCTGAGTTTTGGACGAGGTGGCATATATCTCTATCCTCTTGGCTTAGAGATTATTTATTTTACCCAATAGCAGTTAATAAAAGAGATTGGGGGAAATGGGCTTTGGTTTATGCCACACTAATTACTTTTATGATAAGTGGGCTATGGCATGGTGCTGGTTGGAATTTTATTTTGTTTGGCCTATTACATGGAATAATATTATCCGGAGAAATTTTATTAGGTATCAAAACTAGTTTTTTTACAAAATCATTTATAAAACGCATTACTGGTGTATTTATAACATTTAATATTTTAGCATTTATACAAATACTTTTTAGAGCCAAAGATATATATCAAGCTATTGCAATTTGGAAAAGTATATTTACGTTAAAATATTTTTTTAACTTAAAAATTAACGATACGGGTATTTTTGCCTCAATGCTTTTTTGTGTAGCCGTTTTATTTTCAATAGAATATTTTGTTTTTAGAAATCACAGTATTGAAAGTATTGAGAAAAAAAGACCCAATTGGCTTTTTGCACTAAACTTAATATTTATTATTTTAATACTATTGTTCGGTGTAAGTAATGGTGAACAATTTATTTATTTTCAATTTTAAATATGACAACTAAAATTTTTAAATACTTAGCTATATTAATTGTAACTATTTATATTGCAGATAGAGTAATTTACTTTTGCATTGATAAAATGCAAGCCAAAACCTTAACAGGTGAAAGTGGTGGTAAAATAAATGCTTACCTTAATCTTAAAAAAACAGTAGCTTTATTAATAATGGGTCCCTCAAGTTCAACCTATCAAATAGACCCCACTGCCTTTAAGGTTGATACTTATAACATCGGTCATTCCAATACTGAAGATGCTTTTCAAGCTGGGTTACTTTCGATTATTATTGAAAATAATAAAAAACCGAAAAATATTATGTTACATATTTTGCCGGATAGCTATCTTTCTACTGATACAACAAGTACTGTTATAAATGATGGCATCTTAAAACTAAAATTTTTTTATAACAAAAATAAACTGGTTACATATTATATAAATGAACTAGGTATAAAAGAGAGAATTAAGTTTAGCATGCATTTATCAAGATATAATAACAGGGTAATTAATACCCTGAAAAACTATATTACTACCAAAAGAAATGGCCCAGTTTTAAATGGTTTTGAGCCTTTGCCTGTTGAGGAGAGAGATAGCATTGTAGCAACTATAAATTATAATGACAGTAAACTAAAAAATACTAATAACAAAGCAAATGAAATAATTCACATGGCAAAAATGAAATATTTAAAAGACTTTGTAAATTTATGTAGCGCAAATAATATTAAACTTATTTTGTTTACTCTTCCAAGTTATATACAAGTAAAAAATGGCGTTAAAGATGATTTGGCTACTCAAAATATTAATACATTCTCTAAAGAAAATAATATTACGTATTTTGATTTTAGAAAAGGAAGTTTAGGAGGTTTGATAAATAGGGCAATATATTGGAAAGATGGCTACCACTTAAATGCAATGGGTGCGGTGATAGAATCTAATTTTGTTTCTTCGGAGGTGTCGTCTTTTTTAGCAAATTAAAATTATCACATTATTCGTATTGTTTATACTTAGTTATAATTAAAAGAATGTATCATTTTCTTTATAAAAATTTCTATTTATAAATTATTCTTCAAAAAGGTCAAAATATTGTTTAGATATAATTTTAATATCAAAATCATTGGCCCTAGACTCGCCAATTTTTTTATACCTCTCCCTTAATTCAGGGCTATCTATAATTTTTTGCATTGCAGCAGACAAATGGTTAACACTACCAACAGGTGTTAAAATGCCAAAAGGAGCAATTTCAATTTCATCATTAATTTTAAACAGTGTATCAGTATCTGGAGAAAGTATTTCTCTAGGTCCATAAGGGCAATCTGTTGAAATGACTGGTAGGCCAACTTGTAATGCTTCTATTATTACATTTCCAAAACCTTCGTAATTAGAAGTAAAAACAAAGCAATCAGACTTATTGAGATATGGTTTAATGTCTTTATGGAATCCTAGAAATTCTACTCTATTTGCAATACCAAAAGTATTTGCCATTTTTTCTAAATGCTGTAATAAAACACCATTTCCTAAAATGAGAAGGCGGCAATCTTTATTTTTAACATTTGCAAAAGCGCTTAATAAAAGTGCATGGTTTTTTTCAGGTTCTAGCCTTGCAATATTTATAAATGTAAATTCTTTTTTTGTTGGGGTTGGAAAATTGCTTGTGCTAGATTTATAAATAGGATTGTAAATTAATTGGGCATTTGGAATACCAAGTTTTGCTAAGCTGTTTGCAATTCCTTTCGATATTACAACTACTTTATCAGCAAATGGATAATATTTTTTTACTAACCTAATCATTACCCATCCCAGTTTTTTTGCTTTATAATGTGTAATAGTATCAGTTCTTTCACTAATAATTAGATTGCCTTTCCAACCCAGCATCTTTGCTTTGCAAGAAATAAAATTTGGCCTATTTAGCAGTGATAATAAGGTATCTATTTTATTTTCCTCTAAATAATTTTTTAACTTTTTTGCTAGTGAAGATATAGTAAAAAAACTTAAATAACTTATCGAACTGGAATTGCCAAGCTTTATAATTTTAACATTAGCATCTGGAATCTCGTACTCAATCTCATCTTTTAATAAAATTAAATGAAATTCAAAATTTTTGTATCCTTCTTTTAATAAGTATGACACCACTCTTTCGGCTCCACCACCCCTTAAACTATAAATAAAAATTGCGACTTTTTTCATAAAAAATTATTTGAAAAATTTATACAGTATTTTTTTTATATATAGCCTCTCTGTTTTAGTAAGTAAAAAAAACAAAAGGGGCAAGGCTATCAATATTACAATACTAATTTTAATGGCAGCATCAGTATAAATATTACTTGAAATACCAAAGAAAAGTAATAAAAAGCCTCCACAAAAAAGAATTAATAGTAGAAGGGCATCTATTAAATAATTATAAGCAATAGAAATGTACTTTGCTGAAAATAAACTAGCTAAAACTACCATTATTATATTGGTTACCATAAATCCTATAGCAGTACCGTAGCCCTTGTATGTAGGGGCTAGAAAAAGGTCAATAAAAAAAACAACCATTAAGCTTATAATCAAAATATATAAATTGAGGTAGCTTTTTCGTGAGTGTATTATTCCCGCTTGTGCAAATGAGTATAGGCCATAAAAAATATACCCTGTTACAAACATAAGTATAAATTTATACCCATTTATATAATCGACATTTGTAAATAAAACAATAATTACTTTACAAGCAGCAAAAAAACATAACCCTATAAAAGACATTGCCATTAAGTAATATGTTTGTAAACGAGACAGTGTATTTGATGCCTCCTGCTTGCCAAGTAGGGATAATAAAAAGGGACCAAACGCAAAATTGAAAGAAGATACTACCATAGAAATAATGGCAGAAATACGAAAAGCTTGAGTATATACGGCAAAGTCATCATTGCTTACCCTTCCTTTAAGCATAAATCTATCTATTGAAGCTATAAAATTATATCCAAAAGCAAAAACCATAAATGGCAACCCATACCATATTAGTTTTATTAATAATGGTTTACTAATGGAAAAAACGATTAGTTTCTTACAATAAAAAAAACCAATTATTACAACCACTAACTGACTTAATAGCATTGCTACTATAACATTAAAAAGGGTTAAACTATTTGAAAACCTCATCAATACTATACTGCACATATAAATTGCAGATTGGGCAAAAATACTCTTTAAAAAAATTGATCGTTGAAAGTTATACTTAAACCAATTTTGAAAATATTGAGCTATAATCACACTTGGCAACCATAATATAAGCATATACCAAGCATTATTATTGGAGGATAATTTTAATCCCGCTTGAAATTGGTTAGCAAAAAACCACATAAAAAAAATTGCAATTGCCGTTAACGCTACCTCAAATAAAAGGCCCGTTGAAAATATTTCTTTTTTTTCTTTTTCTGTTTTGGCGTCTTTTACAAACCTTACTACGGCGGAATCCATTCCAAAAGTAACTATCGCAGCAAGCAAAATACCTGTTGGCAATAAAATATTCCAATTAGCTACTTGACTTTTGCTAAAACTTTTTACAACAATGGGCATTGTAATAAATTGTACTATACTATAAAGCATATTGCCAATACCATAGTAAATGATATCTTTTGATAAAGCTTTAAAATGCCCTGAAAACATATAAATATTATTTAATCAAAAGTGTTGTTAATTGCCTTGCATATATTTCTCCAGTTTTTTCTTGACTATGAAATTCTTTTGCCCAAGCGAGAGAGTTGTTAGATTTTTTGGTAAAATAATCTTTATCGAAATATAATTGTGCTATTTCTTCAGCTATTGTTTCAGGTGTATTTACAGAAATAATAGGATGCCAGGGATATAATTGCTCCATCACTGATGTGTCTAAGTAGCACATTGTTGGTCTACTACATGCAGCAGCTTCCACAACTATGGAGCCAAACCAGCCAACGCCAAATTCATCTACAACTAAATCTGCACATGAGTATAGTGCTACCATTTCTTCTTTATTAAAACCTTCTTTTGTTTGGCCTTCTACCCAAACAATGTTTTCTTCAAGTTGCAATTCCTTAATATGGCTATGAAATAAATCAACGTCTATTGAGTGAACTCTATTAGGTAAAATAATACAAATATCTGTCACCTTATATTTATCAATAAATATTTTTAACCCTTTTAAAAGCATTTCATTTCCTTTCCATTGGCCCGAATCTATCAATGCTTTGTTTTGTTTAATCATCAAACGACTTGGGTGAAAAATTTTAAATTTAAATTTTTCGATTTTGTTTAAATTATCCTGGCTTAATTTTTCTCTATAATTATCGCTGTATTTAAAAATATTTAAATCTATAATTATCGGAAAGTATGCGTTTGCGATTTTGTCAGCAGGTATTTTTAATTTTTGCAAAGCATTTATGAAGGGCGTAAAAGGTTGGGTGAGAAAAAAATTAATATTTTTAATACCCCATCTTTGTATAAAAGCCATCGTCCAAGCTTTAATTTTAGCCACAGGTGTTTTGTATAAAAAATTAAACGTTAGTGGAAAAGGCATCCTAGTAATATCTGCCCCTGTAGTCCAAAAATAAAATTTTGTGTGTTTTATAAACGGGGCTAACCATACACCTACATCAGATACGATAATGGCATCATACTTTTCATTCTTTAACTTATTTATAAATGTAAAACTCAGTTTTTTGAAAACCAATGTTGAATCCCAATTTTCATTAATAAAAACCCATTCGCTCTGATTTTTTGCTTCCGGGTCATTAAACATAGGATTAGTGTGAATATCAGTTTTGCTACCTATATATAAATGCGGGATAATGTTGGTATGTTTTTTTAAAGCCATCCCAATATTATACATATTATTACAAACGTTTCCTATTAATGCTATTTTCATATGGCTAATTTACGTTCCAGCCTATATGGGCATTAGGCTCTAGCTTATTTTTATCGATGAATTTCTTATCAATAGTTATAAGAAAAGATTTTCCTTTAATCAATTTATCATTTCTATCTTCTACTAACTTAAAGGTATTATTTAAAATATTTTTGCAAGCAATCATATAATTATCATAATCCAAATTTGGATTAGCACTATTTGCAAACCAGTTACTTGTATGATAAATAAAAATATTTTTCTCTAGTATTGTATTGCTAGCTCCAATAATAAAAGGGAAAGGTACTTTTTTTTGGACAAAACTTAAATTTGGTAATTGTTCTATTATGCAATTTTTTATTTTTAATTTAAACTCGCAGTTTATTCTTATACCATTCCCTGTAGTTTTTATTACACAATTATTAATTTCAACACCATTTTCAGGCTGCCCCCCTTGTATATATCTATTCAAATCAAAATTAATTGTGCCAATAATGGTAGAGTTTTTAATAATACTATTATCAGATGTTATATACACTGTTCTGTCGGGTAAATAAAAGTGTTTAATATCCTCTTCAAACACACAACTGTCTATAGTTACACCTGTTGTTCTACCCGCACCCACACCATCAAAGCCACTACATGCAAATTGTGTATTCAGATTTTTTTTAAAGCTACATTTTAAAAAATTAATATTTTTTATTGTATTGTAAGATTCGTTTTCAATATCCACCCCAGTATTAGGG
>JANOZW010000004.1:0-2876 GCA_031429575.1 Ferruginibacter sp. | reverse complement strand
AATTATTAGCAGCATTATTTCACCCAAATTTATTTGAAGTACCCAATCACTTACATCGAAAACATTTCCACTACTCACCAAACACAGTTACCCATGTGTAAGCATGAAGAAAAAAAATGCCCCCGTTGCAGCGAAACATTTGAATGTAAAGTGGGAGATATCTTAAAATGCCAATGCTATGGCATTAAAATTTCTATTGAAGAAGAGGCTTTCATTACATCTAATTACACAGATTGTTTGTGCAGTAATTGTTTAGTGCAATTAAAGAGCCACTACCTGTTATTTTTAGAAAAAAAGGTTTACCATGAACAACGCTAACAAGATTAACTCCATTTTAAGCAATAGGGAAATTATTTTTGTAACTGGCGGTGCAAGAAGCGGCAAAAGCAACTATGCACAACAACTTGCTTTATCACGGTCTAATAATCCTGTCTATGTCGCTACCGCTAAGGTTTGGGATGATGATTTTGAAAAAAGGGTAAAGCGGCATAAAAACGACAGGGACGAAAGGTGGATAAATTACGAAGAGCAGAGAAATGTAAGTGCATTACCTATCCAAAATAAAATATGCATTATTGATTGTGTTACACTTTGGCTAACCAATTTTTTTATTGATAGTAATAATGATATTGACGCATCCCTTGTTCTATTTAAAGAACAAATTGATGAGTTGCATAAAATGCCTGGAACATTTATCATAATCAGTAACGAAATTGGAATGGGTTTACATGCAGAAAATGAAGTAGGTAGAAAATTTACTGATTTGCAGGGCTGGGCCAATCAATATGCAGCAGCAAAAGCCAATAAAGTAATATTAATGGTTAGTGGCATTGCATTAACAATTAAAGAAAACTGAATAATGATTTGTAGTTGAAGAGTGCTTCGTAACGATGCTAAATAGAATTATTAAAGTTTAGTACAAAAAATAAATTATGAGTAGAATACCTGCTATATTTTCCTGGAGCGGTGGCAAAGACAGCAGCTATGCTTTACATAAAGTGTTACAAGAAGGTGTGTATGATGTAAAATATTTGCTCAGTACTATTAATGGAAATTACAAACGCCTTAGTATGCATGGTGTAAGAGAAGAATTGATAGAAGCCCAGGCAGATAGCATTGGAATACAACTATTAAAAGTATATGTTTATGAAGCAAGTAATTTAGAATACGAAAAACAAATGGAAACAATATTGCTTCAGGCAAAAGATGAAAACATTAATTATATAATTTTTGGCGATATTTTTTTAGAAGATTTACGACAATATCGGGAACAAAAAATGGCCTCACTAAATATGCAATGTGTTTTTCCTATTTGGAAAACAGATACCAAATGGATGATAAATGATTTTATTACAAAAGGTTTTAAAACAATCATCTGCTGTATTAATGATGGTTATTTAAACGAGAGTTGGTGTGGCAGAATGATAGACATACTATTTGTAAAGGAATTGCCACCAACAGTAGATGCTTGCGGAGAAAACGGCGAATTTCATAGCTATTGCTTTGAAGGCCCTATTTTTAAAAAGAAAATAAATATTGTTTCAGGAGAATTAACTTATAAACTACTTGAAATAAAACTAGCCAACCACCCCACGCCTATAAAAGATGTGGATACAAAAGGTTTTTGGTTTTGCGATTTATTACTTCGATAAAAAATAAAATGGAAACAATAACAAGAATTAAAGAACAACTTCTTAATAAAATCAATACTAAAACAAAACCTTTAGGTTCATTGGGTATGCTGGAAGAAGTTGCGTTGAAAGCTGGGTTACTACAAAATACTTTATCGCCTGTAATTACCAATCCACACATTGTTGTATTTGCTGCTGATCATGGTATTGCAGCCACAGGAAAAGTAAATCCTTACCCACAAAGCGTTACAGCACAAATGGTTTTGAATTTTGTAACTGGCGGCGCAGCAATAAATGTTTTTTGCAGGCAAAATAAAATTGGTTTAACCGTTGTGGATGCAGGAGTAAATTTTGATTTTGATAAAGCGTTGCCCATTGTTCATGCAAAAATTTGTAAAGGAACTGAAGATTATACCTCTGGCAATGCTATGGCGATTGAACATGCTATAAAAGCAATTGAAAAAGGGAAAGAAATTGTTACCGATATATACAGTAACGGTTGCAATACCATTGGTTTTGGAGAGATGGGTATTGGCAACACTTCTTCAGCTTCACTCATAATGCATCAGTATCTTGGTTTACCAATGAAAGATTGTGTGGGCAGAGGAACAGGAGCTACTGATGAACAATTGCAGTTAAAATTAAAAACTTTGGAAGAAGTAAGTTCTTTTCATAATCTTCAATTACAAAAAATTAATGCTGTTGAATTACTAAGCAAAGTAGGTGGTTTTGAAATTGCAATGATGGTGGGTGCTTATTTAAAAGCTGCCGAATTAAACATGTTAATTGTGGTAGATGGATTTATTGCAACCGCAGCACTTTTAGTTGCAAGAGAAATAGAACCTTCAACTATCAACAACTGTGTTTACGCACATAGCAGTGATGAAAACGGGCATAGAAGTATTTTAAATTACCTTAGTGCAAAACCATTACTTCAATTAGGTATGCGGTTGGGCGAAGGAACAGGAGCTGCATTGGCCATTCCATTGATTCAAAGTTCTGTTGCATTTTTAAATGAAATGGCAAGCTTTGAAAGTGCCGGTGTAAGTAATAAACAATAATGAAAAAGGAAATCCAAATATTTTTCACTGCTTTAATGTTTTATACCCGTATCCCCTGCCCCAAATGGGTTACACATGATGCGGATTACTTAAATAAAGCCACAAGATATTTTCCATTGATGGGCTGGATAGTTGGAGGAGTCTGTGCTGTAGTATTTTATGGTGCTGAATATTTATTTAATAC
>JANOZW010000003.1:0-5929 GCA_031429575.1 Ferruginibacter sp. | reverse complement strand
CCATACCCGAGCCTAGAATTTTAAAACTAAATGGCTACGATAAAACTGGTTTGCACCCAAGCATGACTGGTTTGCAAAGCATGTACAATGAAGATAAACTAAAAGTGATACAAGCTGTTGGTTATCCTACACCAAATTTTTAGCATTTTAGAGCCACAGATATTTGGATGACGGCAAGCAACAGCAACCAAGAAGTATATACAGGTTGGGCAGGTAGGTATTTAAATTATGAATATCCAAATTTTCCAAATGGATATCCAAATGCAAGCATGAAAGATCCTTTGGCCATACAAATAGGTAGCACGGCAAGCCTTACTACGCAAGGTCCTTCCGTAAATTTAGCTATGAGTATTACGAGTGCTACATCTTTTTATCAGCTTATAAATGGCACTAGCGATCCTGTACCAGCTACAAAAGCAGGAAAAGAATTAAGCTATGTACGTAATGTAGCAAAACAAACACAACAATATGCAAGTACCATTATCGCAGCCGCTGCAAAAGTGCAACCTGCAGAACAAGGAGTTTATCCTACAAATAATAGTTTAGCAGACCAATTAAAAATTGTAGCACGCTTGGTAAAAGGTGGATTAAAAACACGTGTTTATATGGTGAGCTTTGGCGGGTTTGATACGCATAGTTTACAAACAACCGTTGCAGATACCACCGTAGGAAGCCATGCTGTACTATTAGGAAGAGTGAGCGATGCTATAAAAGCATTTCAAGATGATTTAAAAAAATTAGAAATAGAAGATAGAGTGGTGGGCATGACATTTAGTGAATTTGGCAGAAGAATAAAAAGCAATGCAAGTACAGGCACTGACCATGGTGCGGCATCTCCATTATTTGTATTTGGCAAGCCTGTTCAAGGCGGCGTTCTTGGCGATAATCCTACCATACCAACAGTTGCATCTGTAAACGATAATGTGCCTATGCAATATGATTTTAGAAGTGTGTATGCTACTTTGTTGGAAAAATGGTTTTGTATTCCGAAAGCGACCGTGCAAAATTTATTTCCACAAAATATAAATGGAACACTACAAGATTTACCGCTTGTAAAAAATGGTATTTGTACCAATGCTACACCTAATTTATCTGGCAATACATTGATATCAAATTATCCCAACCCATTTTCATCTTCAACTAAAATACAATTTACTACGGAAGGTGGTCATACGCTTATACAAATTATTGATAGCACAGGTAAATTAATTTTAAATTTATTTGAAAAAGATTTTCCTGTGGGAATACAATCTACACAAACCGTTACATTTGAAGCATCTCACCTTGCCAGTGGTGTGTATTATGCACGCTTGCAAAATGGCGCTACGCAACAGGTGAGGGCTATGATGAAGTTGCCTTCGAAATAGGAAATTTTTTCATTCTTTTAGATTCACGCACATCAATTCTTAATGTACTACTAATATTGAATGATAATTATTTATACTGCCGCTCAATTCTACATTGTATGCCCCTGGCAAAAATCCTTGAATATTAACAGTGGTTTCTGTAGAGTTTTTCTTTAATTCAATTTTATATACCTGTTGCCCAATAAGATTAGCTATTCTTAGATATGCGTTTGGCTCCGTAATTTCAGGATATCTGGCTATGAAATAATTTTTGGTAGGGTTTGGTGCTAATATTAAATCTGTCACTACATTTCTGCTAGCTAAAAAACCTCCCAACGATGCTGTTCCATAAGGAGTAGTTACAGTAAGCGCTCCTGAAGTAGCAATACCCACTACTATAGAAATTTTTGTTGATGATAAAACTACAAAAGAAGTAACGGAAACTCCTCCGAGTGTTACAGATGTAGTTCCAATAAAATTGTTGCCATTTATTGTTATTGTGCTTCCATTAGAAGCCGAGGTTGGCAAGAATGATGTAATTATCGGTGCTTGAGGTGTATTTGCATTAAACAAAAATCCAGAAAGAGATGCTACACCAGAATTTGTATTAACAGAAACATTTCCACTAGCTCCCGTTCCCACTATAGCATTTATTTGAGTTTGTGAAATAACATTAAACGAAGAAGCAGAAACACCACCGAAACCAATTAAATTAACATTCATAAAATTTGTACCGTTAATTTGTACTTGAGTACCCGCAGTTGCAGATGTTGGTGAAAACGATGTAATTGTTGGGGATTGGCTAGGAGTGATAAACGTAAATCCTGATAAAATATTTGTACCATTTGAAGTTGTTACAGAAACATTACCAGAAGAGCCATTTGCAACAACTGCTGTTATAGTGGTAGCAGAAACAACAGTAAATGATTGCGCTGCAATACCTCCAAAACTTACAGCTGATGCTCCTGTAAAATTTAGCCCTGTTATTGTAATTGTAGTTCCAATTGCCGCTGATGTTGGTAAGAAACTGGAAATTAAAGGTGTAATAGGTGCAGAAGCTATTGCATCAGCACCAATATCTACAGGGCTTAATAAAGAGCGATTTTCATTATCAATATCGGTCAAAACAGACGGCTCTAAAATTCCATTTGCATCTGCTAAAGTAGGTAATGCGATATGCATATTCAAATTATTTACTCCACCTGTACCGTTTATGAAGTTTGGATTACCATATCTAGAATTGTTGTCTTTTTGAATAAAGTTTTGCCAACTTGCAAATGTTTGATAAGCTTGTGGCCCAAAATAAGCATAGGAGCCTACAAAACTGTTTGTACCATTTACATAATATAAGTTGTTGTTTAAAACTAGTCCATCAGTATTACTGGAATTTTGAACAGTCGTTAACGGATTAAACTTAATAGCAAAACTATATGATGGTAAATTAGTTGCTAATTGATTGTGATCAATCGATAATATATTATTGGTTACACGACAAGGTTTATTATTTATTTTACTAAGAAAAAGGGCATTTATTTCTCCATACATACCCGAGCCTCCTATAAATACAGAATTGTGTGTTACCACAGAGCTATCTAAAACAGCACTTATGCCAGTCATCTGGTTTTGTTGATTTATGGGATTTCCTAAATTATCAAAACCAAAATTGATTACATTGTTTATGATTTTTATATTAGATGTGAAAGAAGTAGATTCAATTCCAATAATAGTAGCAACACCAGATACATGCTGTATATTAATGTGGTGAATATAATTTTTAGAAATTTCAACGCCTTTTGATGAGCTCAAATAAATGCCAGAAAAACCTGAATGTTGATTATCCCAAGTATCATTTGCTCCAATAGAAAAAATTTGATTTTTTTCAAATTTAGAACTGTCAATTAAACTGAGCCCGTAAATACCATAAATAGATGAAATTGCAAATGAGTCTATTTGGGTAATAATAAAATCTTTAATAATATTGTTTTTTACTTGTGGTTTTCCACCGATTACATAAATCCCTTTTGTATCATAACTATTAATGCTAGTTATAGTATTTCCAGAAATATTATTATAAATCGGATAAGTATCTGACCAAATTGGTCCATTAGCAGCAATGTCACTTTTTATACCCACAATAGACCCGTTCTCATCTGTAGATTCTAAACTCTTTGTTAAAATAGAACTTCCAATAAAATTATTTGAAATATTTAAATACCCTGTTTTTTGATAATCAGAAAAAATTCCAAATAATTCTCTTGAGGTTTGATCTGTTAAAAACTGCGGTGCAGATTTAATACCTGCAATTATGTTATTGGTTATATTTATAGTATCTATATACCCTTCTGAAGCTGAATTCCAACTGTCAATCAAAATCCCTGCAGTAACTGAGCTATTTAAATAACTTGTCGTAGATAAAATACTAGCATTTTGAGTTTGACTTCCAATAATATTTCCCAAAATAGTTCCACAATTAATTTTACCTGCAACCATATGAATACCTGCAAATTTATATGCGGATGAAGTTCCTCTCCATTCAAAATTTTTAATTAGATTGTTTTGTATATTGCTATAAGACGTTTTTCCAGCAGCTATATATATTCCATTAAATCCTCCGTTCGTAAAGGTAGAAGGAAGGCCAGTACATTGTGGCCCAGACCCACCAATAAAATTAGAGGTAACACTATTAGCTGAAGTTGTGTCCTTAATATAAATTGCACTCACATTAATATTTGAATAATTCGAAAGAGAGTAAAAGCTATTTGAAGAAATATCCCAATCAGCACTATTTTTTCCAAGATAAATGCCATTGGTACCAAAACCTGTAACATTACAATTTTGAATTTTATTATTAATATTTTTTTGAGTTGTACTTTGTGCATAAATACAATTTGCTGGTACTCCGTAATTATTACTTGATACGTTACAATATTTTATTTCATTATTATTATTTGCACCACCTGTAAAAGCAATAGCACCACTGTTTATATCTGGAATAGCTGCAGATATATTTGTGTATTGTATTATGTTGTTTGTTGAGTTGCTAGTAAAGAGTATTGCATTGGTATTAGAACCGCTACAGACAATAGATAACTCAATATTACTACCAACTCCACCAGGCCTCCCATCAATGGTTACATATTTTGAATTGCCAAATATAATTACGGAATTAGATGTTGCAATCCTTTTATTAGTTGCACCAATTTCTGGTCTAAGTGTGATTGTATTTACCGCACTTACACATGGAATATTTCCAGTAAAATATAGTGTTTCACCAATATCTACATACCCGTTGGTAATTTCTAATATAACTGGACCTGATAGACCATTGTTTTTAATAGCAGTTAAAGCTGTATTTATGCTAGTGTAGGTATTTCCTGGGCCAATTTTGTAAACACCTTGCATACTACAAGTTTGTGCTGATAAATTAATAAAAAAGCAAAGGGATGTAAGGAAAGAAATAATTTTGGTTCTCATTTGTATAAAATTATGATTTTCTGATGTTAGTGTTATACACAAATATATTCAATTACTACAATAAAATATTTTCCATTAGGACAATATTTGTTAAAAGATCATTCTGCTTTAAATAAGTGAGCTGTATAGATCAAAAAAATACTCTTTGTAAAATTGAAAGTTTCAATCATTATTCAATTTTATTAAATTGCCTTATCAATCTTTTATACAAAAAAACACATTTGATGCACCGCACTTACCAAGTAGTGTGTATTATGCACGCTTGCAAAATGGCGCTACGTATCAGGTTAGGGCAATGATGAAGTTGCCTTCGAAGTAGAATTATTATTTCAGCCGTGCTTTTATAATTTTTTGCCTTAGCAGTTTTTACATTTTATGCTTCCTCAAAATAATTGGTCTAATACATAATCTATTGCATAATAGAAGATGAATAATGGTATGTCGATGAAGTGAGTGACACAACGATGCTGCCTATAGCTGCTTCTTTGCCCATAAACCAAACCAAAAAAAATGCCGAAGGAATTTTTATTTACAGACCTCAAACCCTACCTTTGCGGCAAATTTTGAAACCTCAACTATTTTAATACATAGATATGGCAAGTACAGGCAAAGTAAAATCAATCATTGGAGCCGTTGTGGACGTACAGTTTGGCAACGAAGGAAAGCTTCCGGAAATCTTAAATGCACTAGAATTGACTCGTGAAAACGGAGATAAGTTGGTGCTAGAAGTACAACAACATTTGGGAGAAGATAGTGTACGTACCATTGCGATGGACGGTACGGAAGGATTGGTGCGTGGAATGGTTGTAACCGATACTGGTAGCCCAATAACAATGCCGATTGGAGAAGGAATTAAAGGTCGTTTGTTTAATGTAACGGGCGATGCTATTGATGGTTTGCCACAAGTGAGCAAAGTGGGTGGGCGTGCTATACATGCTAAGCCGCCATTGTTTGAAGACCTTAGTACTGCAAACGAAATTTTGTTTACTGGTATTAAAGTAATCGATTTGATAGAGCCTTATGCAAAGGGTGGTAAAATTGGATTGTTTGGTGGTGCTGGTGTGGGCAAAACAGTATTGATTCAAGAATTGATTAATAATATTGCGAAA
>JANOZW010000002.1:0-2188 GCA_031429575.1 Ferruginibacter sp. | reverse complement strand
CAGCCTATTTTCAGCAAGGCAATATGGAGAGTAATGGTAAATATGTAGATAGAAATGGCAATAAAGTAACTTATCAAACTGGTCCAGTAATTTGGGGCGAGCCTGGCACCAATGGTCAACATGCATTTTACCAACTCATACACCAAGGCACCGAAATAATTCCTGTAGATTTTATTGCTGCAGCCAATAGCCATAACCCAATTGGCGATCATCAAATGAAATTAATGAGTAATTATTTTGCACAATCGGAAGCATTGATGAATGGCTCTGAAAATGAAAATCCATACCGTGTTTTTGAAGGTAATAGACCAAGCAATTCTTTTTTAATAAATAAGATTACACCTTACTCACTTGGGCAATTAATTGCTTTTTACGAACATAAAATTTTTGCACAAGGGGTTATTTGGAATATTTATAGTTTTGACCAATGGGGCGTAGAGCTTGGTAAAAAACTAGCTGTAAATATACAAACAGAGTTGGTAAATGATGATGAAATAGCAAGCCATGATAGCAGTACCAATGGGCTTATTAATGCATATAAGAAAATGCATGCAGCGAAAAAATAATTTGTTAAGTCTTATAAAAAAGATTAACATATGAAAAATATAATAGCATTGTTTATATTTTGTAGTATTGGTTTTACAACCTTTGGGCAGCAAAAAATTGTACCCAAAAGTTTTAAAGTGGATACTACACTTTTTAATAATAGCAAGCATTTTCAAATAAGATTGTATGATGAATTATTTGAAAGTAGAGTTGTAATATTACCTTTAGACAATATGCCTTGCTTAGTGGCAAATGAAAAATTAATAGCAGCTATTCCAAATGCAGCAATAAAAAATGATATGGTTAATAATATGCCAAACCCTTTAAGGAAACAAGAATAGTGTGAGAAGCGTACATTTAAAAAGACTGCAGTTTGTAAATAGGGTTGTCAACCTTTATGTCGCATAATTTATTTTAGAATTACCAACTAAGGTTGACAACCCTTGCTACATTTTTAAATCCGACTTGTGAGAATCAAAAAGATACTTTACATAATGATGCCAACTTTTGAAAAGTTGGCATCGTTATGTAAAAAGGTTGCCAAATCTGACAACCTTTTTTATTATTTTATTCTGCTGCCGGTGTTTCTTCAGCTACAGATGTAACTGCTACTTCTTCGGCAGGTTTGTCTTTGTGTAATTTACCCAAATCGTTGCCAGATTTTTTCTTTATAATGCGTGGGGCAAACATTACTTGCATCCTTTTACCTTCTAGCTTTGGTAAGCCTTCTAGCGCACTTACATCTTTTAATCTATCGGCAAATTTTAGTAACAACAACTCCCCTCTTTCTTTAAACATAATGGCACGTCCTTTAAACTGCACGTGTGCTTTTACTTTGTTACCATCTTCTAAAAATTTCTCAGCGTGTTTTACTTTAAACTCAAAATCATGATCATCTGTATTTGGCGTAAAACGAATTTCTTTTACTTCACTCGTTTTGGCCTTCGCCTTCATTTCTTTTTTCTTCTTCTTTTCTTCGTAGAGGAATTTGTTGTAGTCTATAATTCTACAAACTGGCGGCGTAGCACCTGGAGAAATTTCTACTAAATCTAACCCTTGCTCTTTTGCAAAACCATTGGCTTCGAAAAGGGAATAAATACCAGGTTCGATATTCTCACCAACCAAGCGCACTTCTGTGGCTTTTATCATGTGGTTGGTACGATGCTCTTGTTGCTGCTCTTTTTTAAAGCGGGGATTAAACGCTCCCCGAGGCGGCCGTGGTGGAAATGCCATTTTTAATATTTTGCAATCGGCTTTTGGCAGGTAAAAGCTTCATGCAAGTGTTTGTTTGTTTAATGATTAATCTGCCAATATTAGTTAAAAATACAAAATTATTCTCCTATACGCTCTTTTATTTCTTCAGAAATTTCTTTTATAAACTCATCGAGGTTTTTTACACCTTGGTCGCCCTTGCCTTGCTTGCGTACAGCTACTCCATTGTTTTCTATTTCTTTTTCGCCAAAAACGAGCATGTACGGCACTTTAGCCAATTCTGTATCACGTATTTTTTTACCTATTTTTTCGTTTCTGTCATCTATTTCGGCACGAATACCTGCTGCTTTTAATTTTTTCAACACAGCCTCTCCGTAGTCCATAAACTTATCACTTATAGGCAATATTTTTACTTGCAATGGTGCTAACC
>JANOZW010000001.1:0-3218 GCA_031429575.1 Ferruginibacter sp. | reverse complement strand
TATTTACAAGATGCATTGCATAGTATAAAATGTGCGGCAGTTTTGGTGTCCGAAAAATTTGATTTTCCAGAAAGTATTGTACTTGCTTATGATGGTAGCGACGATTCGGTATTTGCTATAAAACAATTTGCATATTTATTTCCTGAGTTATGCAACAAAGAAGTGTTACTTGTATATGCAAGCGAAGATGAAGATGCTGATTTTCCCGATAAAATAGAAATGGAAGAATTGGCTGCAAGGCATTTTAGTAACCTTACTTTATTCAAGTTAGATATAAACCCTCAAAAATTCTTTAGTACTTGGGTTTCTGATAAAAAATCTGCATTGCTGGTTAGCGGCTCTTATAAGCGTTCAGGTATTTCACAATTTTTTAAAAAGAGTTTTGTAAATGATGTTATTGAAAAGCATCAATTACCCATTTTTATTGCTCATCATTAAAATATATACATATGAAAAATATTATTGCTGCTTTTGATGGGTTAAAATATGCTGAAAGTACAGAACAGTATGCTATTAATATTGCCAAGCAAACAAATACGCATTTGGTAGGTGTGTTTTTGGATGATGCTACTTACAATAGTTTTAAAATAAATGAGATTGTAGAGGGTGATGGTTTTACCATGAACAAAATAAATAAGCTAGAAGAAAAAGATAAAGCTACTAGATATGAAGCATCTGCAAATTTTACAAAAGCTTGTGAGCATGCTAAGTTGGAATTTTCTTTACACCACGATCACAATATTGCTTTACAAGATTTAAAGCAAGAAACGGTATATGCAGATTTGGTAATGATTGGTGCCAATGAAACCCTTATGCATTATGAAGAAAAAGCACCTACACGTTTTATTAGAGATTTATTGGCTGATACGCAATGCCCTATAATAATAGTGCCCCATAAATTTAAACCAATAGAAAAAATTATCTTATTGTACGATGGTGAACCAACTTCTGTATATGCTATAAAAATGTTTAGTTATTTATTGCCACAATTGAAACATTTAGATACAGAAGTTATATCTGTAAAACATTTAGATGAAGATGCACACTTACCCAATAATAAATTGATGAAAGAGTTTATGAAACGTCATTACCCAAATGCAAAATATATTGTTATGAAGGGATGGGCAGAAGAAGAAATAGTAGCTTATTTAAAAATACAAGAAGAAAACACATTAATTGTACTAGGCGCTTACAGAAGAGGCGCAGTGAGCAGGTGGTTTAGAGAAAGCATGGCAGATATACTGATGCGAAATTTGAAATTGCCTTTGTTTATTGCGCATAATAAATGAAACAACTCACTACATATTTTGCACTCGCCTATCTTTTTTCTTGGTTAATATGGTTGCCATTGTACGGACATATTTTCGGATTAAATAATTTACCCGTTTCGCCTTTTCAACAAGCTATTGGTGCTTTGGGTCCTTTAATAGCTTCTTTACTTACCACATTTATATTCTTAAAAAAAGATGGCGTAAAGGTTCTTTTAGCAAGATGTTTTCAAATGAAGCCATTGGTGTATTTTGCAATTGCATTACTAAGCCCATTCATACTTGTTTTGCTGGCTTCACTCATCAGTTACTTTTTTAACAAAACTACAATTAGTTTTTCAGGACTATTTACTACAAAAGAGTTTCCACAATTTAGCCCAATCCTCTTTTTTATATACAATTTAATATTTTTTGGCTTTGGAGAAGAAGCAGGTTGGCGGGGCTTTGCATTGCCTCGTCTTCAAAAGAAAATGAATGCATTGCTAGCAAGTGTTGTACTCACTTTATTTTGGGCTTTGTGGCATCTACCTATGTTTTTTTATAAAGAAGGTTTTACTACAATGTTTAGTGCAGCCATTCTTGGTTGGTTTTTTAGTTTGCTTACGGGTAGTGTATTGTTAACTTGGTTGTACAACTCATCCAAAGCAAGTATTTTAGTATGTGCTGTTTTTCATACTACTATAGACATTGCTTTTACAGCAAACTTTGCTGATAAAAATATAGCCAACTATATGGGCTTTTTAATTACTGCCTGGGGGATATTAACCATCATCATTTTTAAACCCAAAAAATTGGCATGGTAAAATTGACAACGATAAAAATCATCCATACCATCATTTGGCTATTTTTCAATGTAGTTTTATTCTATATGGCTTATGCAGTAGTCGTAAATAAAATTGATAAATATGTTTGGATTGGTATTGCACTTATTTTAGGGGAGGGAATTGTGTTACTTATGTTTAAAAAAATGTGCCCGCTTACGATTATGGCTCGAAAATATTCTGATTCTAACAAAGATAATTTTGACATTTATTTGCCCAACTGGTTAGCAAAATACAATAAGCTTATTTACACAACTTTTTTTATCATTATATTATTTGGTATTGTTTATAGAGTTTTAAATGCAGCATCATGAACTTTCAAATTATTAAAAAATATTTTTTCAATTGTTTTTTATTGACCATTCCTATTTTATTATGGGATTACATTTTTACAGACAAGTTGCCAAAAGCTTTTCAACCTGAAATATTTTGGAAAGACATTCCATCTTTTATAACTTATGGCGAAAATATTTCAAGATTAATCATGTTTGTTTTTATTTCCTTGATGCCACTAAAAATTATAACCCAAAAACAGAGGAATGGCCTGCTATTATATATTGCAGGTACTTTGCTATATTTTGTGGCATGGAGTGTTTTAATGTATCTCCCTAACACAGCATGGAGCAATAGCGTATTGGGTTTATTGGCTCCCGCATATACGCCTTTGCTTTGGTTAATTGGTATTGGTTTTATAGGAGAGTCTTTGTTTTTTAGAATACCATTTAGAAGATGGTTGTATTTTCTTATTGTAATAGCATTTTTAATTTTTCATAATTGGCATACTTATTTAATTTATTTTAGAACACATTGAAAGTGTAAAATCTAATATATCTGAATGGATATTGTGTATGAAAATGTAAAAAGCTAGATTAATGTAAATTTTTTTATTTTTTTTACTACAATGAACTTTTATGGACTCACTCACACATATAGCCCTCGGCGCCTGCATGGGCGAAGCTTTTGCAGGAAAACAACTTGGCAAAAAAGCCATGCTGTGGGGAGCACTTGCGCAGAGTGTGCCTGATATAGATTTTGTAGCATCTTTTTGGATGGATACTTCTTCTAATTTATTAGCCCACCGTGGGTTTACCCATTCGTTTTTGTTTTGCGCACTCATTACACCATTGTT